>JBAVAV010000228.1:0-2466 GCA_049585895.1 Candidatus Sulfotelmatobacter sp.
GCCTCGTTGGCGTCCATGGTCTTGAACTTGCGCTTCATGACATCCCCTTCCGGACTTCTCCGTAACCCAGACGGCCCGCTCTCTGGGAACGGTCATATAAAGCATGCCGGAACCAGGTGATATTGTCGGGAACCCGGCTCACATAGAGGTGTGATTCAAATCACAAAGAGGAAGGCAGCGAAAAGGATGTGTCAAGAAAGTTTCCTTACCAGAGCGGCAAGAATAGAAGCCGGAGCAGCCGTGCTGCTCCGGCCAGGTCCTTCAGGCCTATGCTTCAGGCCGTCAGTGCCTCCACGAAGTGCTGGCAAACCGAGGTTTCCACGTTGTAGTGCTTGAAGGTGACTGGGGTGGTCAGATAGGGCTTGAGGATCCCTTCCACCTTAGGATACATTTCGCGCTCATAGCGCTCTGCATCCCGCTTCTCGGCCCAGAGAGTGATGGTGATCATCTTTTCCGTTTTGGTCTCTGGCACGAAGGGCAGGATTTCCAGAAATCCCGGTTGCTTTTTCAGGATCGGCAGTGAGGGTTCCAGAGAGAGATCCATAAATGGAACTCGAGCCTGCCTTTGTGGCAGCGGAGCCCAAAGGAATGACTGGCCTCTCGGGCGGACGAGGATCGTCGGGACGATTCGAACAACGGATCGCCCCTTGATCGACCCCGAGGGTCTGCTGCGTTCGCTACTCCCATCCGCTCGTGGAACTCTTAAAAGATGCAGACATGCCGGACTTGACCACATACAGTCACGCCCAACATTCGCCCTCGCCGAAAACGGTCTCCCCCTCCGAAAATGACGCGGGACAGCACGCAGGTCCAGGAAACTCAGCTCGACGTCCGTGAGCCCAGAAAAAATGTGGACCTTCGCTAACGTCTGACTGTGGTTGACCTTGCTTTCCGGCACCAACGGAGAAGATAGCGGCCTCCCGGCGGGCTTCGCGATTATCGACCAGCTCTGGCAGATACGATCCCAAGAAATTAAGATATGAAACAGCCTGAAATAGGAAGGCAAGATCCGATGACTCCCTTAGCCTCAGTAAACTCCGCACAGAGCCGCATGTCCATCGGGCCTCTCACCCGGGAAGAGCTGCGCAAGATCGACGCCTACTGGCGCGCGGCCAACTATCTTTCCATAGGCCAGATTTATCTGTACGCAAATCCTCTTCTCCGCGAACCGCTGAAAATCGAGCACATCAAGCCACGGCTACTAGGACACTGGGGGACCACACCAGGTCTCAATTTTATCTACGTCCATTTCAATCGTCTGATCAAGAACTACGACCTGAACGTCATCTACCTTGCCGGACCCGGCCACGGCGGTCCCGGAATGGTTGCGAATACGTACTTGGAGGGCACCTACAGCGAGTTTTATCCGAACATCCCTCAAGATGAAGAGGGCATACAAAGACTGTTCAAACAGTTCTCCTTCCCCGGAGGAATTCCCAGCCACGCGGCGCCTGAAACTCCTGGCTCCATTCATGAAGGCGGAGAACTAGGTTATTCGATCATGCACGCTTGCGGCGCGGTGTTCGACAACCCAGATCTGCTCGCGTGTTGCGTGGTGGGAGACGGTGAAGCGGAAACCGGACCTCTGGCAACAAGCTGGCATAGCAACAAGTTTCTCAATCCGACACGTGACGGTGCCGTGTTGCCCATCCTGCATCTCAACGGGTACAAGATCGCAAATCCGACTGTGCTTGGCCGGATGAATGACGAGGAGCTTACTCATCTCTTCACCGGCTACGGCTGGAAGCCATATTTCGTCGAGGGACATGAGCCAGAAGCGATGCATCAACTCATGGCCGGAACTTTGGACACCATCGTAACCCAAATTCGATCGATTCAAGATAACGCTCGCAGTGGCGGCGATTCGGGGTTGCCGACTTGGCCGATGGTGATATTGCGCAGTCCGAAGGGTTGGACCGGACCGAAGATGGTGGACGGGAAGCCGGTAGAGGGTACATGGCGCGCGCACCAAGTGCCAGTGGCTGATCTGCAGTCAAAACCGGAGCATGTGAAGATTCTCGAAGACTGGATGAGAAGTTATGGGCCCGAGGAGTTGTTTGACGAGAATGGCAGGTTGATTTCCGAACTCGCGGAATTGGCTCCCAAGGGCGATCGCAGGATGGGAGCAAATCCGCATGCCAACGGGGGCCTGTTATTGCGCGACTTGGTCATGCCGGACTTTCGCAATTATGCAGTTGGCGTTTCCAAGCCTGGCACGCAGAATGCAGAAGCCACGCGCGTGCTCGGCGGATTCTTGCGCGATGTGATGAAACTGAACGCAGACTCAAAGAACTTTCGCGTCTTCGGCCCGGATGAAACCGCCTCAAACCGGCTGGAGGCTCTCTATGAGGTTACCGACAAGCAATGGATGGAACCGATCCTTCCAGTGGACGAACATCTGTCGCATCGGGGCCGTGTAGTGGAGATGCTCAGTGAGCATATGTGTCAAGGCTGGCTGGAGGGTTA
>JBAVAV010000229.1:0-3620 GCA_049585895.1 Candidatus Sulfotelmatobacter sp.
TGCCCTGGCCCGCGAACTGGTTCTCGCCGGAGCTGATCCATCCCACTGCGCGCGTGGTATTTATTTTGCTCACTCCGTCGCCAAGATGCGGCTACTGGGCGAGGCTCTGCGCAATCTGAACACGGAAGGTCCCATTGGCTGGACCTGGGTGATGCAAGAGCAGATGGAGCGCCACGGAGCGAAAGAAGAAGACTGCGAAGGGCTGGTCAACTATGTGCTTTCGATCGGCCAGGTCGAGGTGGCGGCCTTCTTCCGCGAGCTTCCCGACGGCCGCTACCGGGTCAGCCTGCGCAGCAAGGGCAAACTCGACGTCTCCCGCGTGGCGGAACGCTTCGGCGGAGGCGGCCACCAATGTGCCAGCGGCTGCTCGCTTGCAGGTCCGCTCGACAACGCCGTCCGCGAGGTGCTTGAGCAGCTCCGCGGCGGCCCTTCGGTACAATGATGCCGTGATCGTCAGCAAATTCCTGGCCCCATGACCGCTCGCACTCATGCCGCGCTGCTCGCGGGTTTCTGTGCCTTCCTGTTTCTCTATGGTCTCGGGCAGTTTGGGCTCATCGGAGCCGATGAGCCTCGCTATGCCCAGGTGGCGCGCGAAATGCTTGAGCGTGGCGACTGGATCACTCCCGTGCTCGGCGGGCAAGCCTGGCTGGAGAAGCCTCCCCTCTACTATTGGCAGGCCATGATCTTCTACGCTATGTTTGGCGTGCGTGATTGGGCGGCGCGGCTGCCATCGGTGCTCGACGCCACGCTTCTCGTGCTGGCGGTGTACTTCTTTCTGCGGCGCTTCCGGCAGGGCTTTGAGATTGATGGAGCTCTCATCGCCGCTTCGTGCGCCGGCATCACAGGCTTTGCTCGCGCCGCTTCCCCTGACATGCCATTGGCGGCGGCGTTCACGATTGGCATGCTCAGCTGGTGGGCGTGGCGCGAGAGCGGGAAGCGAATCTATCTTGCCGGGTTCTACGCCGGGGTTGCATTGGGCACGCTCGCGAAAGGACCGGTCGCAGTATTGCTCGCGGCAGTGGTCATTGGGCTTTATGCCGCAGCCGTGCGCGAGCCGCAGCTTATTCGCCGTACTCTGTGGGTTCCAGGAATATTGCTTTCCTGTGCGATTGCCTTGCCATGGTATGTTGCGGTTCAGATACGCAATCCAGGATTTTTTCGCGGGTTCATCCTGGAACAGAATCTCGGCCGCTTCTCGACGAACCTCTATCACCACACCGAGCCATTCTGGTATTACCTGCCGGTGGCGGCGCTGGCGCTGCTTCCGTGGACGGTATTTGTGCTCGCGGCCTTCACCCGATCAGTGCGGCTGTGGTGGGAAGAGCGGAAATCACCACAGCAGGAGAACTGCGAGCTTGATTCCAGTTCAGGATACGGCCTGAGCTGCTATGCATGGTGCTGGCTGATTGTGCCGCTTGTGTTCTTCTCACTTTCGCAGTCGAAGCTGCCGGGCTACATACTTCCTGCGATCCCAGCGGGGGCAATCCTGCTGGTGGAATATCTGCGACAAGTTCTCGCAGAGGGCGAAGTCGGGCCGGTCTCCAAGTGGCTGGTAGTACTGCATGCGTTGGCCGCGGCCGCTCCTATCGTCCCGGCATTGCTGATCGTCTATCTGGCCACGCAACATCGTTTGCCGGGCGGACTACCGATGTTCGTCGCGATGGCCGTTGCGTTCGTGCTGTGCGCCGGAATCGCACTGACGCTGGTCAGCAGAATGGGCCTGCGCATGTTGCGGTTCGTCACGCTGGTTCCGGTTGTGCTAACAGTCGCGGCCGTATTGAAACTCGGCTCGAACGCGTTGGACCACACGCTCTCCGCGCGCCCGCTGGCACAGGAAATTTCAGGCATGGAGACGCACCCCCTTCCGCTGGCCATCTACCATGTGCCCCGCGAACTCGAGTACGGTCTGACCTTCTACCGCAACCGCTTGACGCTGAATTACGATTGGGGCAGAGTCCCGCCGGAAGAACATCTGCTGGTCGCGCCGGAGAATTCGCAGACGGAAGTGGCCGGGCTGCTTGCCGGGCGTCGCATATCCTTGCTCGGCAACTACGCACCGCAACACGTCGACTATTTCTGGGTGGCGGCCGAGAGGCCGAACTCTAAGCGTTAAACGGGTTTCCGCATTCCGCCACGCCGCAGTAGTTTCTTCTAAGAAGCTGCTGTTCGCGATCACCATTCACTTACCTGTTGCCACCCTGTGTTCCGCGGGTTTGCCTCGCGTACTGCAACACACTAAACTCAAAGTTTTGCCGCCGCGCGTTGCCAGAGCGCTTTCGTCGGCTGGTCCTGGAGCCTTTTGGAGATTCTCGATCTCAGGCACTTCTCTTCGGTGGATCTGCGTCCCCTGCTCGACGAGGAGACGCAGGTCTGGTCGCGTCTGCTTTCGTGGGATTACAGCGGCTCCGCGGAGATGATTCTCCGCTACGTCGATGCCAAGATTCTTCCAGGTTATGCCGCCATCGAGCGCGGACGCATCTTCGGCTACTCATTCTTTGTTTATGAAGGCAGCAAGGGCGTCATCGGCGACCTGTTCGTCGCCAATGGCAACCGGCTTCCCAATGGGCGCGAAGTGGAGCTGAGACTGGTGCGGCACGTGATCGAAACCCTGCAGCAGTCTCCCGGAATTCACCGCGTGGAGGCTCAGTTGCTCGCGCATGATTCCGGAAGCGTGGCCCGGCCGTTTCTCGATCAGGGATTTCAACGCCATTCCCGTTTGTTCATGGTGCTGCCGCTGAACCCGCCGCCCAGTAAGCCCGCTGGCGTGCATCCCGAGATCGAAATCCGCCGCTGGCACGAGAACGACTATCAGACCGCGGCGGCGATCATTACCGCCGCTTACCGGGGCCACGTCGACGCGCAGATCAACGATCAGTACCACACGCTCACCGGATCGTTGCGCTTCCTCAATAACATCGTGCGCTTTCCCGGCTGCGGCCTGTTCGACATCGAATCATCATTTGTCGCGCTGGATCGCAAAGCCAGGAATCTGATCGGGTTGATTCTGTGCTCGCGCGTCCGCGGTGACGTCGGCCACGTGACCCAGGTATGCGTCCTCCCTGAGTATCGTTCCCAGGGCATCGGGGAGTCTCTGCTGGCCGCGACCGTGAACAATCTCCGCAAGCGCGGCTTCTCGCTGCTGTCGCTGACGGTTACCGAGGCCAACGACCGGGCCGTGGCGCTCTACCGCCGCTTGCAATTCGATACCAAGCGGGTGTTTGATGCCTTTGTTTGGGAAGGGTGAGACAGCCGTCAGCCATCAGCTTTCAGCCATCAGCTAAAACCAACGGGATCGAGTCGATCGACTTTTCTGCACACAAAATCTCCCGTTGCCGGGTTGTGCTGATAGCTGAGGGCTGATAGCTCATCTTCGCAACACCCACATCGCCCAGCCGGCCACAATGGCTCCGCCAAGAAACATGGCAAAACAGTAGAGTCCATAGCGGACCATGTCGCGTGTGGTATCGCGGTGGGTGATGCCGAACACAATGGAAGCAAACAGAGCGAACACGACCGCCGCGCTGAAGTGGGTGAGTTGAATCATGATCTCCCTACGCAGCGGGAGGTTTTGGCTGATAGCCCACAGCTTATGGCTGAAAGCTGGGTCATTGCTTCTTCCC
>JBAVAV010000230.1:0-1608 GCA_049585895.1 Candidatus Sulfotelmatobacter sp.
GCCGACGGCTCCCAGTTCGCGCCCGTGGCCGGACTGTTTGACGCCGCCGAAGGGAATCCGGGTGTCGGAGGCAACCATCTTGTTGATGAAGACCATGCCGGCTTCGAGTTCGTTGATGAAGCGCTCGCGTTCTTTTTCGTCGTTGGTCCATGCGCTGGCGCCCAGGCCGAAGCGGACGTCGTTGGCGATGCGGATGGCCTCGTCTTGATCTTTTACGCGAAAGATCGAAGCCACCGGGCCGAAGAATTCCTCGCCATAGGCCGGTGAATCTTTCGGAATATTGGTTAAGACCGTCGGCGCATAGTAATTGCCCGGTTGCTTCAGCGGATGGCCGCCGGTGAGCAGTTTCGCGCCCGCCTTCACCGATTTCTGCACGTCGGCATCGAGCGAGGTGACCGCTTCGGGGGTAGCCAGCGGTCCCAGCTCTGTGGTCGCATCGAACGGATCGCCGATGCGCAGGTTCTTCATGCGATCGACGAATTTGCGCTCGAACTCCGCCGCGATCGGCTCCGCCACAATAAAGCGCTTGGCCGCGATGCAGGACTGGCCATTGTTGATGATGCGCGCTTCCACGGCCGTGGCAACGGCTGCGTCAAGGTCGGCGCTGGGCATGACGATAAAAGGATCGCTGCCGCCCAACTCGAGCACAACTTTCTTGATGCGCTTGGCCGCGCCAATGCCTACTTCGATGCCGGCCTGCTCGCTGCCGGTCAGCGTCGCCGCCACCACGCGGGGATCGTTCAGAATGGCATCGACCTGTTTCGAACCAATCAGCAGCGTTTGAAAAACGCCCTCGGGAAATTCCGCCTCGCGAAAAATCTCTTCGATCGCCAGAGCGCATTGCGGCACGTTCGACGCATGTTTCAGCAGCCCGACGTTGCCCGCCATCAAAGCCGGAGCCGCAAAGCGGATGACCTGCCAGAAGGGAAAATTCCACGGCATGACCGCGAGAATCGGCCCGATGGGCAAATACCGAATGAAACTCTTCTTCGCTGCGGTCTCGACTTCTTCGTCGGCCAGAAGCCGCTCTGTATTTTCGGCGTAATACCGGCACGCCGTGGTGCACTTGACGGCCTCGGCGACCGCGGCCTTGTAGGGCTTGCCCATTTCTAGCGTCATCAGGTGGGCATATTTTTCTTTATCCCGCTCCAGAATCTGGGCGGCCTTGAGCATCCGTTTTGCGCGCGCGGCAAAAGGCGTCTTGCGCTCGTGGCGGAACGCCGCCACGGCGAGTTGCAGTTTCTTTTCGATTTCAGCTTGGGAGAGCGGTTGAAACGTCTTGATCACTTCACCGGTAGCTGGATTGATGCTGGCAATGGCCATGAGTGCAGTGTCCTGTTCTGATATGGGGCAGGATTCTACCGGAACCTCGCCCTGAGAATGCTTACGCAGGCGAATGAACCGCAGCGGTCCTACCACTATACTATTCCGTTCGGCGCCGGGTCCTTCTCGGGATTGGTTTACAATGGACCGTTTCAAGCACTCATCTTTTCCCACAGTGATTTCGGAGGAACCCATGAAGCTCACCCCTGGCAAACTAGCCGGACTCAAGAAAGTCTCGAACGAACGCGGCATCATCGCCGCCGCCGCCATGGACCAGCGCGGCTC
>JBAVAV010000231.1:0-2047 GCA_049585895.1 Candidatus Sulfotelmatobacter sp.
TCTCTACGCCTGCCAGGATTTCAACTTCGACCGTGAGTCCGGCCTGCACTCCATCCCGCGCCATCTGGGCATCGCACGCGCCCTCTGGATGGCGCGCGCCTTTCACGTCATCATGCTGTTCTTGTTAATCGCGATGGTTCCAGCTTTCGGTCTCGGCAAACTCGCCATGGCTGGAGTCGCCTCAGTCGCTGTGCTCCTCGCCTACGAACACTCACTCGTCTCTGCTTCCGACCTCACCAAGCTCAATGCAGCGTTCTTCACTATGAACGGTGTGATTTCAATTGTGTTTTTCGTATTTGTCGCTGCCGATGTCCTGATGAGAAAGTAACTTGATGCAGAAGCATTCGCCGGTGCGCCTAATCCGCGACCGGTTCACGACTCTTCTCCTGCCGCTGGCGTCGCATGCGAAGAAAGATTTCGCGATGCCTCACGCCTTTTTCCAGATCTCCGCCCGGATGGGTATACAAGGCGGCCAGCCACCGATGTGCGGCCAGCAGTCCCGGAAGCATGCTGAGCGATGTTTCAAAGGCCAGGACGGATCGGTCCCGGTGCCCAAGCCTCGCCAAGGCCACGCCCAAATAGAAGTGACCCAATGGCAAGAAGTGCTGCAGCCCCACGGCCAACAGTGCCTGTTCGGCAGCTTCTTCGTTTCGCCGCTGCCGCAAGCGGACCACGGCAAGCCCCAAGTGCGCTTCCGGACTGTCTCCATCGATTTCAAGAGCCCGCTGAAAGGCGCGCTCGGCATCCTCAGTTCGCCTTTGACGGAGATAGGTTTCTCCGATGCGCAAATGCAAATCGGGCAGGCGCGGGTCGAATTGTTCCGCCTTCAGGAGGCTGGCCAGCGCCGCATCCATGTCTCCTTCTTCGAAGTGAATGATCCCCATCAGCAAGTCGGCCCACGGCTTGGGCTTGGGTTCTTTCGGAGGGGCATCGGGCAGAGCGGCTTCCGTTACGGCTGGTGCCTCCGTTACGGCGGCAGCATTCAGTCCCGCTTTCGCTTCAGCTCCCGCCTCGGGTTTTGGTGGTGCAGCCGGCTTCGGCTCGTAGGCGATGAGCTGTTCGAGCAGAGTCTTCGCCTCGGCGCGACGCCCAAGCGCCAGGTAGCACTGCGCCAGATGCTGCAGGAATCGCGTTTGATCGGGCGACTTTTTGGCCAGCTCTTCGAGGATGGGCAACGCGTCGTTATAACGGCGCGAGTCCAGATACACCCGCGACAGGTTGTATTGCTGCTCCCGCACCGCAACTTCAACGGCCTTGGCCTGATCCTTGCTGGGCTCCTGAATGTAGCCCAGCGCCACGAACTGTTGCAGCACGGCCTGGGCCGCGGCCGGATCCATGCGCAGGTCGGAAGCATGCATTCCACACTCGCCCGCTTCGTTTTCCCAACTGGGAATGCGCGTGATCTGCGGAGGATGGTCGAAGGCCTGCACCAGAACGCGTCCATCCATGTCTTCGCCGACCGGCAAGCCGAAAAGAGTCAGGATGGTCGGAGTCACATCCAGCAACGTGGCGCCGTAAATTCTGTCGTCCTGCTTGAGATGGGGGCCTTTCATGGCGATAACGCCAAACGGCCGGTGCTGCACCGCCGGTCCCGCAGGTTCGGCGGGGATGCCACGCGGCCGCAGATGGTCGGAATGAAAACCGTGATCGGAAACTAAAATGACGGTCGCATCAGGCCCGGCTAAATCCAGCAGAGTTTGCAACATCATGTCGTGAAAACGATAGGCCCCGTTCACGACATCTTTGTAAATCTCGAATTTGTCTTCCGGAATTCCCTCCATGCGCGGCGGGTGGTAGTGCATGAAGGCGTGGCAGAAATGGTCGATGCCGTTGTAATAGACGGCCAGGAAGTCCCACGGTTCGTTTTGCAGGATCCACGTGGCCGCATTGTGGATGGAACAATTCTCCGAGAGAATCTTGGCGAAAGACTGCAATCCCTTTTCTTTTTCCTGATCGATCTCCGCGGCGCGCGGAATCCAAGGCAGAATGGCGGCTTCGCTGACTTCCGCAGGATGCATCCGCAAATTGGCAAATAAATCGCGCAGAC
>JBAVAV010000232.1:0-3811 GCA_049585895.1 Candidatus Sulfotelmatobacter sp.
ACCTTGCTCTTCGGAACGCTCCCAGTGCCCGCTCGTTGTGGCAGTGGACAGTAGCGCGAGATTCGGTACCGATTTCGATTAAACCAGCGATAGCCCCGCCAAAGTATCCAATTGAAACCTGGCAAGCGAAAGAGTGCGTAGAAAGGCCATGCCCACCAGATTCGCCTTGCCACATAGAGATACGCATCGGCCCCTGATTTCAGGTTTCCTGTGCGGGTCAGTACGCGAATGTCTTCCAGCAAATTCTCTTGCGAGATATGCAGGGCACCGTCGGCACGCGCGGACTGCAAGTCTTTAACTGCAAAGCCCCTGCGCTCAACTACGTTCTTCCAGAAGTGAACCCAACGAAAGCAAAATCCACATTCGCCGTCGTAGAGTATCCAGCCCTCGTTCGGGAGCCCGGATTCCGATTGGCGGCCTGGTGGTCTCATTGGATCCTATTGCCCTTAAAGACAGTCACAGGAGAACCGTCGGCCACGAATGCGCAATCCGGGGCTCGTTGAAGAACCGCTCCCAGTTCGCGCCCATAAAGAGTGCTGGAGTTCCCTTGAAATCCGGCCTCAGCAGTCGCCCACACTCGCCACGGAGCATGGGAGACGTGGTATTCGAGGCAACCACCCGATCGTTGGTTCGCATAGCCCCAGTAGTGTTCGGTGATGAATTGTTCCAGACTCCCCTCTTCAGGATGTGCTGGAAGTCCCACGGTCTGAGCCGAGAGCCGGCACCACTGCCCCCCAAGTCGCCACTGATACTCAGCTGTCTGGCTCAGCCCTTCGGTCCGGATGCTATGCCTCATCGGAAGACATTTGTAGTTCTCGCCATATACGAGGCGAGCGACTGTCGCAATCGCGCGTCTGGGCACGATCTCTGCTATGAAAATGACTCCTCTTCGGTCATCGCTGCCAGCTTTGCGACGGACGTAAAAGCGTAGATTTACCTCATCGAAATCGGAATGAAACGGAAGCCGCAGGTACCCAAGCAGCTTGGTGCTGCAAAACCGAAAGCCCACAAGACTGAGATACGTTCGTCCTCTAAGTGAATCCAGCGACATCCCGGGTGGAACATATTGACCCAAGAGATCGGGTTCAACCTCGTAGTTCAACATCACCAGGTCTCGCCATTCAGCCGAAAGAAAGACTCGGTTTGACTGAGTAATGTTCTCAGCGATGTGGCGTCCGATCTCGCTGCTAGTCGTCGGCACTGGCGGTCACTCCCGGGCGGATCGGCTCCTCTCGGCCGATGCCCGCCATGAGCTCCTGATCTTTGTATTGCAACTGGTAAAGCTTGAAATAAATGCCGCGCTGGGCGAGGAGTTGCTGGTGCGTGCCGATCTCGCGGACCTGGCCTTTGTGCATCACGATGATGCGGTCGGCGCGCTGCACGGTCGAGAGGCGGTGGGCGATGATCAGCGACGTGCGACCTTCCACCATGCGGCTGAGCGCGTCGCGCACGCGGAATTCGGTTTCTGTGTCCACGCTGGAGGTGGCTTCATCGAGAATCAAGATCTTCGGTTCGTGGGCCAGGGCGCGGGCGAATGAGATGAGCTGCTTCTGGCCGGTGGAGAGAGTCGAGCCGCGCTCGCGGACTTCTTCATCGAAGCCCTTGGGCAGCGCGTGAATGAAGTCGGCGAGGTTTACGTCTTCAGCGGCCTTTTCTACATCCGCGTCCTGGATGCGCTTTGTGCCGAGGCGAATGTTCCCGCCGATCGTGCCGCTGAACAGGAATGGATCCTGAAGAACCACGCCGAAACGGCTGCGCAAATCGGCGAGGTCCATTTCTTTGACATCGACACCGTCGATTCGGACCGCTCCCTTTTGCACGTCATAGAAACGCAACAGCAGCGAGATAAGCGTGGTCTTGCCCGCGCCGGTGTGGCCGACGATGGCTACCGTTTCGCCGGGCTCGATGGCGAAGGTTACGTCGCGGAGGATCCAGTCGGGGGATTGGTCGGTGCCCTTTGCCGTGCCCGCGGGAAGAGAAAAGCCCTCCGAGCTTCGCTCCGATGGACCCCTCAGCTGCGCTCGGGGCAGGCTCTCGAGGGCGGCCGTCCCCACATGGCTATTGCCGGGCTGCCCAGCCTTGCTCAGTTCGGAGTCATTGCCCGCCGGTATTTCTCGATAGGCGAACCAGACGTGATCGAATTCGATGCGGCCCTGGCCCTCGGGCTTTTTGACGATGGCGGGAGAAACCACTTCCACCGGGGTATCGAGCAGTTTGAAAATGCGCTCGCTGGCCGCCATGGCCGATTGCAGGATGTTGTATTTTTCGCTGAAGTCCATGATAGGACGGAAGAAGCGCAGCGCGTACTGAATGAAAGCGACGAGCACGCCGAGCGACGCCACCGTCGCCACCAGGTGAAAGGCGATCAGAGTTCTGCTGTTGAATTCCACCGAGACGCTGCTCGCCGAAATCCGCTGCATCACGCCGTTGCCGCCGAACCAGATGACGCAGGCAATCGCGATCGAAGAAAGAATTTCGATCACCGGATAGTAGACGCTGTAGGCCATGATGGCGTCTTTGAACGCGTCCATGTGACTGCGATTGATTTCTGAGAAGCGGTTGTAGGCTTTGCGCTCGCGGTTGAAGAGTTGCAGCACGACCATGCCGCTCACGTGCTCCTGCAGATAAGCGTTGATGCGGGCGATGGCCACGCGAATGCGGCGGTAGGAATCCCGAACCCGGTCCCGGAAAATCTTGGTTGAGTAGATAATCAGCGGCAGCACCGCAAACGTGATCAGCGCCAGCTTCCAATTCATGCACAACATCACGCCCAGGATCCCAGCGAGCACAAAGAGATCTTCGAAAATTGAAACCACGCCGGAAGTGAACATCTCATTCAAGGCGTCGACGTCTGTGGTAACGCGCGTAACCAGCCGGCCCACCGGATTCTTGTCATAGAACGCGACGTGCATGCGCTGCAGGTGGCGGAAAATCTGCTTGCGCAGGTCGAACATTACTTTCTGGCCGGTCCATTGCATGAAGTAGGTCTGCAGGAATTCGAGCAAAAAGCTGAAAACGAGAAGACCAACGTAGATGGCGGCAATCTGCGCCACGCCGATCAGCGGACGCGGGCTGAGCCAGCTCCACTGACCGGAAGTCACGCCCTTGGCGGGCGCCAGGTAGCGATCGATGGCGACCTTGGTGAGATATGGGCCCAGCACGTCGGCAAAGGACTTCAGCACGATAGAAGCCATTGCCACCGTCACCTGCCAGCGATAGGGGCGCAGATAGGTAAGCAGCCGCCGCATCAGGCGGCTGTCGTAGGCTTTGCCTAGTACTTCCTCTTCTTGGGCCATCGTCTCTTTAATTCGGCAGGAATCGGCAGGTGCGAAACCGCGCCCTTGACGCTGCTAACAGGGTACCTCAAATAGAGATGGCAGGGGCGGGCGCGAAGATGGAAAAGGTTTAGAGCCGGCAGGTGGGATAATCGTAATTATGGCGCTGGGCCTGTACATTTCCGTTCCGTTCTGCAAAACGAAGTGCACTTACTGCAACTTCGCGTCTGACGTGTTTTCGCGGGCGGTGTTCGAGCGCTACGTGGAGCGGGTTTGTGCCGACATTCAGAATGCGGAGCGGATTGCCAGCGAAGTGGGCGGAAAGATGGAACGCGTGGTGGATTCCATCTATGTCGGGTGAGGAACGCCTACCGTGCTTGAGAGTGGGCAACTGGAACGGATTTTCGGCGCGGTGCGGGGACAGTTCGATGTGGACCGAGATGCGGAAGTTACCGTCGAATGCGCACCGGGGACCCTGACGCCGGCGATGCTGGATGGTTTGCAGCGCTGCGGCGTGAGCCGGGTCAGCCTGGGGG
>JBAVAV010000233.1:0-9853 GCA_049585895.1 Candidatus Sulfotelmatobacter sp.
CGGCGAGCGTCCTGAACCGAAGAAGGTTAAAGGCGGGCTGTTGGGCGCCGACTATAGCCTGGAAAACGGCCGCTACCGAGTCGCCAAAGTCTATGATGGCGAAAACTGGAATCCCGGACTGCAAGCGCCGCTTACGCAGCCCGGAGTGAACGTCAAGATGGGCGATTACATTCTTGCCGTGAACGGGCGCGAACTGCATTCTTCCGACAACATTTACAGCTTCTTCGAAGAAACCGCCGGCAAGCAGGTCGTACTAAAGGTGGGCGCCAACCCCGACGGCAAGGGTTCGCGCGAGGTTACGGTTGTGCCGGTCGACAGCGAAGAGAACCTGCGCCACCTTGCCTGGATCGAGGGTAATCGCCGCAAGGTCGATCAGGTCACGGGAGGCCGCGTCGCCTACGTATACGTCCCCAACACCGGCGGTGGAGGCTACACCAGCTTTAACCGTTACTTCTTTTCGCAAGTCGGCAAAGAGGCCGTCATCATCGACGAGCGCTTCAACGAAGGCGGGCAGCTCGCCGACTACATCATCGATTACCTCAAACGCCCGATGATGAGCAAAGTTGTGACCCGGGACGGGCACGATTGGTCGAGCCCGTCGGAAGCCATCTACGGACCCAAAGTGATGATCATCAACGAGATGTCCGGTTCAGGCGGCGACGCGCTGCCCTGGTATTTCCGCAAAGCCGGCATCGGCCCGCTCATCGGAAAAAAAACCTGGGGCGGGCTGGTGGGCATTGGCGGTTATCCCGAACTTCTCGATGGAGGCCGCGTAACCGCGCCGCGTGCTGCGATCTATGGCCTCGACGGCGAATGGGAAGTGGAAAACCACGGCGTCGCTCCCGACATTGAAGTCGATCTCGATCCCGCGGCCTACCGCCAGGGACACGACGCCCAGCTCGACAGGGCCATCGAGGTCGTGATGCAGCAGTTAAAGGAGCATCCGCTGCCGCAGTACAAGCGCCCCGCGTTCCCGAACTATCACGAGCACGATGACTTGGGAGCGAAGTGAACCTTTGGGCGTTTCTGGCGTCGCCCCATCTTTTCGGTGACCCGAGGCTATCCCCTAAGTGGTTTTTGGAGATAGCTGATGCAAACGCCCTGTCTCATGGCGCACCTTCTCGGCCGGGAAGCTTAAGTCTGAGGGGGCGGCACGCACCCGCGCAGCCGCCATTGTCTTTCAAAGAACTCGACTACGGCCTGCTGAAATGTAGGCTGGTAGGGCGTGGAGTGGTGGTCGCCTTCACATGCGGCGGAGCGTGCGGTTGGGATTGCTTTGAGAAGCCCGTCGATCTTTTGATTGGCGGCGTCGGCTCTCCCATTAAGTATCAGGACCGGCACTTCGATTTTCCGGAGTTCTTCCGTAGGCCAGGTAGGCACGACTGCACCACGAATGACAGCCGCCAGCACCCTCGGATCGGCTCCCGTCACCCGGGCCGCAATGAGAGCCGCCGAGGCGAGGTGTCCAGGAACGATTTCTCCCTGCTCCAGGATTCTTGCCCCCTCCTCCGCCCAGACCCGGCGGGTAATCGGACGAGGCACGGAGTCTGGAACCGGCCAGTCCTTGGGAAATTCCAAAATACCGTCCTCGAGGGCGTAGTCCCCAACCCCAACAAGAATGCCCGACTTTACCTGGGGCGGGCGCAGCATGAGCAAGCGCGCGGTGGTGCCGGACCCCATTGAAAAGCCGATCACGTCCACCGCATCAAGACGGAGGTGGTCAATGAGAGCTATGACATCCCGGGCCAGCGCTGAGTCTGCGTAGGCGGTTTTTTCTCTGGGCTTGTCAGAAGCTCCGAAACCACGCATATCCGGGACGATGGTGCGCGCACCTGCCGCCCGCAGTGCCCGGACCAAGCCTGGTCTTCCTTCGATTGGAGGATCGGGTAGCGGAGGCGCTCCCCCGAACACATCCCGGAACATCTCTTTCCGTTTCTCCAGTATCGGACGAATCCGCTCGAAGTCTCCGAACTGGCCCAGGCCATCGACTCCAAATCCGTGCAGCAGGATGACGGCTGGCCCTTCGCCCTCGTCATGATGGGCGATCCGAATTCCGTCAAAGGAAGTAAAAGTGTTCATTCAGCGCCCTCCCGAGACAGCAAGGCCGCGCCGAGTGTCTTGCAGGCACCTTGTGTTCAGGTCGTTTTTGCCCGGTTCCCTCAGACTATCAAAGGTGGCGGAGTATCGCACAAGGACTATTGGCGACAAATCGTGGTTACGCGAGTGCTCAAAGACCTGTTAGGGACTGGAGTCCTACTGGAAACAAGACCGCCACAACAAATACGAAGGCTGGGTATCCCGGAAAATGCTTCCGGATCCCAGCCATCGCTTGTTGCAACTTGAAGTTAAGTGGTGCTTTTAGTTGCCGGAGTTCGAGTTCGCCGCAGTGGTCGGCGTTGTATTCGGAGCGTTCGCCGCGCCATAACGGGCCAACCGCGGGTAGAAGGGCGTCACCTCGAACGGCATCTTGTCACGGGCTGAGGTGATGGCAACCGGAGCCGTCTTCACCATTTCCGCCTTGTCGTCCCAGGGATTGACCTTGACGCGTCCCCCCAGGGGCAACGCCGCGACCTGATCCAGTTTATTCATATCCAGCGCCGGCCCGGTCGTCAACAAGCCCGACAGACGCGAGACCGTGCCGTTCTGAGTGAGTGTGTTACCCAGATGCGTGGTTAGCAGGGCGTTAAGCTGGGGAGCCCTTGCCTGCAGCGCCTTCAGGAACAAGCCAACACTATCGAGCTTCTGCGCGTAAGGCGAGTTCTTCAGCAGGTCGATGGCTTTCTTGTCGGCTGCGGCTTCTTCTTCCGGAACGTGCTTGAAGCCGAAATTGTTATAGGTGGACTCGTCGGAGAACAGCATACGGTCGTTGAAGGCAAACTTGCTGCCCAGGTTATGGCCGAGGACAATGTGCGCGAGTTCGTGTGACAATACCGCGGCGAGGCTCGCTTCGTCGGGCAGCACGTCAATCAGCCCGCGGCTGATGACGATGGTGTTGCCCACGCTGAAAGTCTCCAGCGGAGCGGTGAGTAGCACGCGGGTGCGCACCGGCCGGGGCAAGTCGATGTTGTTTGTAACTTCCAGGTTGTTAACCACGGTCTGCAGAATCCGGTCGACATCGCCCTCTGGCGCGAGCAGGCCGGCGCGCGTGAGGCGCTCGACGACATTGTCTTCCGCCTGCTGCTGCCATTCCCGCTCGGCCTGCAGCGGAGACGCATCCTGCGCGGCGGCGCTTTCATCTTTCACGCTATCCACGCGGATTTGCGTCAACTCGTCGTCTTTGTTCCCTTTCTTCAAGTCGTAGCCCCAGACGCGGGTCTGCGCCTTAAACGCCATCTTGTTCTTCACCCCGGCGCTGAAGTCGCCTTCCTCGCTATAGATGTAAGCAGGCACCCAATAGCCCGGAATCAGATTCAGGCGCCAGCTGTCCATGTGGAAGAAGTATGAGTTATGCGGCGCCGGAGCATAGGTTCCGTTCAAACGAACGATGTTCCAGTCCTGATCCTCCACCCAAAGGCGGCCCAGGAAACGGCCCTTGCCGGAGTTCTTTTTGGGCTTCACATCAAATACCAGGCAGCGCACGTCGCCGAGGAATTCGCGGCGGATATAGGCGAAGTCGTAGTGTTCGCGATCGAAATCGTTGCGGTCGGCATAGACCATCCAGGAGAAGCCCAGGGGCTGATACTGCACCTTGAAGAGCTTCTGGAAGCCTCCCATGAGGCGGGTCTGCATGTTCGACTGCTCTTTCAGATAGTCCTTGCGGTCGACCGATTCGCCCATGTCCATGCGGCCGAGAAAATAGTGGTCCGCACTAGGAACCGGTCCGAGTTGCGGATCGGCGGTCAGATTCTGGAGATACGTTTCCACCACCGGGGTGCGGGTCGAGAGCGCTTTAATAAGGCTGTGCTCGCGCTCGATAAAGCGGTCCACGACCTGGTCCATGGTGGTCGGCTGAGGCAGCGCGGATACCGGTGGCGCCGGTGTAGACTGCTGCGCCTGTGACGGCGATGCTGTATCCGAAGTCGCGGCCGGTTGTGCCGCTGGCGTGGTGGCCGAAGCTTCCGACTGGGCTGGGGCTGGTGAACTCGACGGCTGTTGCGCGGCGGCGGTCAAGGAAACCAGCAGCGTGGCCGTAAACATCCAATTCCAAGTGCGCATGATTCTTTTCTCCAGGTTTCAGTAAATCGAAACTTCAGTAAACCGATGTTGAGTAAACCGACTTCTAGTATGCGAGCTGAAAAACCACGTGCACGACCGCAGTCGAATCCGTCGGCTGGCCATTGCGCAACGCCGGTTTGAAGCGCATCTTGTTGGCTGCGGCCACGGCGGCCTCGTCTAAACCGTGTCCCAAGCCGCGCACCACGCGATTCACGTGGAGCATTCCGTTGGCCGCAAAACTGACTTCCAGCAGCACTTCGCCTTCGAGTTTCAAGTTGCGCGCTTCGTTCGTGTATTCCGGATTGGGCTTGAACGTGATCTCTACGGGCGTGGTCGCGGGACCCGAATCTGCCTGAATCTTTGGGCCTCCGTGTACCACCTGCTCGGACCCAAAGCCTCCCGTTGCAACTCCACTGCCAGGCCCACTGCTGCGGCCGTCGCCGTGGCCTCCGGTCGCGATTCCGTTTCCGAAATCGGCACTGGCAACGGTCCCTTTAATTCCTTTCGCTCCGCCCGATCCGTTCCCTTGTCCAGCACCCGCCGGCATATCAAACGAGCCAGACTGCGCTGCGTAGAGCTTCGCGCCCTGTTTTCCCGTTCCGGTCAAGCCATTAGGGTCGCCGAATCCTCCGGTTTGCACCTTCTGCACCGCGGCGTTTACTGTGGGAATTACGGAGCTGCCCTGGAACTCTCCCGTGTGAAGCAGTTGCGGACGCGCACCGCCCGAGGTCATCCTCAATTGCGGCCCGGCAAACTGGTTCATCACCACTTTTGGCGGTTCCACCCGCTCCGGCGCAATGTGGCGAACCTCGCGCGGCACCACGAGCTTAGGCCGCTCGAACACCGGAATCTTCACCGCCGGCAGGAGCTTGGCTTTGATTCGAGACCTCTTTATACGCACACGCTCGGGCTTCAGCGCCGGCAACGGAATCAACTCCGTTACCCGATATTGCTTTAGCGGCATCTGGTCCGGCATCAGCATCCCTATGTTGGTAATGATCAGAATGACCATCGCGACGAACGCGTAGCTGGTGATCAGCGCACGTTTGTCGATTTTGCGCTCGGGCAAAATTCCGAGCTGAAATCCGCGTTCAAGCACATCCATTCATTCACTCCAAGGGGACCCAGGCCGAGGGAGAGGACCAGGATTGGAGTCTTCAACATACGGGAGGCAGCAGGGTGGGTAAATGTGTCCACGGCTCTTGACCTAAGGTAATAGGTCGGGGGCCGTTACGGGAATCGGCCCGAATCGGGCCAGACACGCTCTACCGCGGCTTCATCCCCCGGCGCCGCCGGGAAAACCACCAGAAAACCGGTATGCCAGCCAGAATGACCAGCAACCCGTATAGGGAATTCGGCCAGTTCTCCCGAAAGGTGTAGCAGAGGAGTACGGCAGCGACGGCAACAAACAGGGCAGGAACGAACGGGTACCCAAGAACGCGGTAAGGCCTCGTGATAGCGGGTTCACGCCAGCGAAACACGAAGATCGTGCTTGCGGCGATCATGTAAAAGAGCCACTCGGCAAAAATCGTCAGGGAAAACAGCTGCCGAAAACTCCCGCCCAGCAGCAGGAGCACGATCGACAGCGCCGCCTGTACCCCGATCGCTACCGAAGGCGTACGAAACCGGGGATGCACTTCCGCCAGGGCCCGGAAAAAGTACCCATCACGCGCCACCGCGAAGGGTACGCGGGCTCCGCTCATGATCGTGCCGTTCAGGGTGACGAGCATGGAAAGCGCCATGCCCAGCGACACTACCTTCGCCGCAAACAAACCGGCCCCGGCGCGGTGCCAGACCGACGAAAGAGCCGCGGCGACCGCATCCGACGCGGGCCGCTGCGATGCCGCAATCGCATCCGCCGGCAGGACATACTGCACCCCGGCGTTCACCAGCACGTACAGCACCCCGACCGTGGCGACGCCCGCAATCAGCGCGATTGGAATGTTGCGTTCCGGATGTTTGACCCCGCCCGCCACCATGTTGAGATCGTTCCATCCGTCGTAAGCCCATAGGGCGGCCACCAACGCCGCCATGAAACCCGCGATTCCACCTTTCGCGCCGGCGTAGCTTCCGCTGAAATGACTCCAACTGCCCGACGCTGCTCCGAAGCACACGAGCACGATCCCGAGGATGATGGCCACCTTCAGCACCGTGAAGACCAGTTGAAACTCGCCCGCTTTCTTCACCCCGATGTAATTTAGGAAAGAAATGAAAATCGCCGACGCAATGGCAACGAACTGGCCCCAGGTTACCGCGAAAGGAATCGAGACAGCATTCGCCGAGAAAAACGAAAACGCCGAAAACGTACCGAGGATCCGAACCAATCCCGTAGCTACGGTTGCGATCGAGCCAGGTTTTGCGATCACGAACCACGTCCAGGCATACAAAAATCCAGCCAACGGTCCGTACCCGTCGCGGACGTAAACATACTCGCCGCCGGCCTGTGGCTTCATCGCGCCCAGTTCGGCGTAAGTGAGCGCACCGAAAAACGATAGCGCTCCGCCCACCAGCCAAGCTAAATACACCAACTTGGCCGAACCCACGGCCTGCATCATCTCCGCCGGCACCAGAAATATCCCGCTGCCGATGATGGTGCCGACGACCACAGCCGAGGCGTGGCTTACCCCAAGATCGCGGGCGAGTTCGGGACGAGGTGCAGTCTCCAGGATTGGTCCGGGCATGGTCGAGTGCGTCAGTATACGTCAGAGGGGCCGTCGGTCTGGTCGTCAACCACAAAAAGCCTTTAACCGCAAAGGCCGCAAAGAAAAGCCGCGAAGGACGCAAGCAAGCCACGGAGGCGGTTCTTCTTTGCGTCCTTTGCGTTCGTGCTTTGCGTCCTTTGCGGTTAAAGTCTTCTAGGGGCTAAACTCTCCTGGCGGTTCCTCGTGATAGTTATTCACCATCCGTTTGATTCCGTTCTTGAGCAAGATGACATGAAAATTGATAAGTAGGCCTATTGGGATGTCCAGCAACCTCAAGTGGGACAGCAGCTGAGCCTCATCGACGGGGTGCAGCGCCTCTTTGCATTTCAACTCGACCACCACCTTGCCTTCAACTACCACGTCCGCGCGAAAGCCGCAGTCCAGTTTGACCATCTCATATACCAACGGAACCGGCTTTTGCCGCTGGACCTGGAATCCCAACTTCACGAGTTCGTAAGCCAGGCACTCTTGATACGCGGACTCTAGGAGTCCGGGCCCTAATTTGCGGTGAATCTTGATCGCCGCGCCGATAATCTCTGGAGTAATGTCTGCTTTGGACATGTTCCGGCCTCCTCGCAGAACTCTACTCCTCGACCACGAACGAAAAAACTACTATGCCAGGGAAATCGCGTGCCATTCCCAAAACGAAACCTGCTATGCCTTATTTTTCTCTGCGTCCTTCGCGAGTTCTTCTTCGCGATCTTTGCGGTTAAAAGGTTTTTCTGGCTTCCAGCTGAAATCTGGCTTCCAGCCGAAAGCATTCAACCGCAAAGCACGCAAAAAAAGGAAGGCTATTCCTGCATTAAGAAGCTCGCCATGTAACCCACGCCAAACGTCATGCCCGTGCCGATCGTCACCCACCAGGTCCACGGTACCCGCGTGCCCAGCCATAAATACAATTCCACGCCGAACCCGCACACCATTCCCGCCATGGCCCCGCGCTGGTTCGCCCGCCGCGTCATCACGCCCAGCAGAAACACTCCCAGCAGCGCGCCGTATGCCACCGAAGCAATCTGCAGCCCGAGTTCGACCACCCGCCCGGCTTTTTGCAAGGCCAGCAATGCCAAACCAAATAACACAGAAGCCCAGATGAACGTCGAAAGGCGCGAGAGCAGCATCCGCTTCCGTTCGTCGGCCAGCGGCCGGAAACGAACGTAAAAATCCATGATCGAACTGGAGGACAGCGAATTCAAGGCCGCGCTGAGGTTCGACATCGCCGCTGCCAGAATCGCTGCAATCAGCAACCCGGAAATCCCGTGCGGCATTTGGCTCACGATGAACGTGGGATAAATACGATCAGACCTTGCGAAGTTCGCCGAAGGCACACGGTAAAACGCCCACAGCATCACACCGACAACTAAGAACAGCGCAAACTGAAACAGAATCACCACTCCGCTCGAAATCAACGCAGTCGAAGCCTGTTTCTGTCCTCGCGCTGCCAGCAACCGCTGGACAAAAAGCTGATCTGTGCCGTGGCTCGCCGTGGTGAACACCGCGCCGCCAATCACGCCTGCCCAGAACGTATACGGCAGCCAGAAGCTTGCCCTGAAATCGAACACCTGCAACTTGCCGGCGCTGGCCGCCGCCGCATGAATCGCCGTCCATCCTCCGGGCACAACGTGCAGAATCGTTACCAACCCCACCAGCGTTCCACCCACGTAAATCACTATCTGCACGACGTCGGTCCAGATCACCGCCGCTAACCCGCCCTCAAATGTATAGATGAGCGTCAATGCAGTAATGATCGCAATCGACGCAACTTGCCCTGTTCCCAAGGCGATTCCCACCACGATCGAAACCGCATACACCCGCACGCCTTCCGCCGCCGCCCGCGTCAGCAGAAACAGACCCGCTGTCAACGACCTCAGTCCGCTCCCGAAGCGGCGCTCGATCAGTTCGTAAGCGGTATAGAGATCGCCGCGAAAATAGTGCGGCAGAAGCACGAAGCTGATAATCACCCGCCCCACAACGTAGCCCATGACCACCTGCAGAAAAGTGAGGTTTGTGTCGTAGGCCAGCCCGGGAATGCTGATGATGGTCAGCGTGCTGGTTTCCGCCGCGACGATCGAAAGTGCTATCGCCCACCAGGGAATATCGCGCCCAGCGAGAAAGTAATCGCGCAGCGAGCGCTGCCGCTTGCGAAAGCGCAGCCCAAACAAAGTGATCCCGACCAGATAAAGCGCGATAACGGCGAGATCAAGCCTGTTCAAGCTCATGGTGCCGAACGTACGTTTTCTCCGAGTCCTCTGCGGCTTTTCGATGCGCACTCTGCGCGCAAAGCTCTTCGCCTCGGAGCTACGAACCGTGAGTCATTATGGCCGGACTTCGGGTTTCCCGCGAGTGAGACTCTATGAACCTGCTTCAGGTACCGAGACCTGAGAATTTCCCTGTGATAGAACTAAGCCGTGCCCTACTATCTCGGCATCGACGGCGGCGGCAGCAAGACCACCTGCGCCGTGGGCGATGCCACTTCACTCCTTGCCACGGCCTCCGCCGGTCCCAGCAACGTTGTGCGCGTCGGCGAAGCCCGCGCTCGCGAGTCGCTGCGCCAGGCCGTACGGCAGGCTTGCGGCGCCGCTGGGATCGGCGTGCAGCAAATTGAGCGCGTCTGCATCGGAGCAGCGGGCGCCGGCCGCGACAAGACCGCAAGCCTCCTCCGCAAAATCCTCGTCGAAATTCTGAACCCAGAACTTGCTGGACAAGTCCTCTCCGGACGAATCGTGTCCCAACCATTCCTCCCCAGCCAGATCGATCTCGTCGGAGACACCCAGATTGCTCTCAAAGCTGCCTTCGGCTCGGGCCCGGGCGTAATCGTGATCGCGGGCACTGGTTCCATAGCCTACGGCCGCGATCAGCACGGAAACATTGCCCGCGCCGGCGGCTGGGGCTTTGCCATTTCCGATGAAGGCTCCGCCCACTGGATCGGCCGTGCCGCGCTCTCCGCCGTGCTGTGCTCTATGGACGAAGGTGCTGACTCCTCCCCGCCCCTCCTGCAC
>JBAVAV010000234.1:0-11950 GCA_049585895.1 Candidatus Sulfotelmatobacter sp.
CTCCGACACTGCGCATTGACGGCCTCACCGTGGGCGGGGAATAACGGCTGCCTCCCAATCGACAATCAAAAAACCTCCATCTACAATCGCTTCATGGGTGGCCTCATTCAACCGGCTCCGGTTGCGGAAGGACGGGATTCCAGCCGTTGGACGATCGTCATTGCGGTGGTCGCAGTCATGGCCGTCATGGGGATCGTTGCTCTTCTTCTTCGCGGCGGACCCAAGGGCGCATCCGGACCTCCCCCCTATGCTGCAAGTCTCAAGTTGTCTGATTTCAAAATGAGCGCAGCAGAAAATTTTGTAGGTTCAACCGTCAGCTACATTGACGGCAACATCTCCAACACCGGCGTCAAGACCGTGGCGCACATCGTGGTCGAAGTCAAATTCAAAGACGGCATGGGGCAACTGGCCCAGCGGGAAGAAACGCCGCTGAAAGTGTTGAAAACGACGGGCCCGTATCCCGAAGCCGTCGACTTCAGCGTTTCACCGCTAGGTCCCGGCCTAAGCCTGCCCTTCCGCCTGACCTTCGAAAGCATCTCTGCCCAGTGGAACCATCAGTACCCGGAAATCCAGATCACCGATGTGACGGTGAAGTAGTTGAACACGGACCTCGGACTCAGACCTTGGACCTTAGATTCTGACTTTCACTTCCATTCCTCCATTCTTTCATTCTGCTTCTGCCTTCCGAGTTTCGCTTCGCTACAATGGCTCCATGTCCGAAGCAAAACTATTCCGCCTGACGGAGTCGGTAAAAGCTGCGGGTTGAGCGTCCAAGCTGAGTCCAGCGGCGCTGGACACAGTGCTTGGGAAATTAGCCCGGCAACACGATCCGAACGTTCTGGTTGGCTTCGACCAAGCCGACGACGCCGGAGTGTATCAGATCGCGCCGGACCAGGCTCTGGTGCAGACCGTCGATTTTTTCACTCCTATTGTCGATGACCCTTACACATTCGGCCAGATCGCCGCGACCAACGCCCTGAGCGATGTCTACGCGATGGGAGGAAAGCCACTTACGTCGCTGGCTTTGGTGTGCTTTCCCGACAAGGCAGACCTGCAGGTTCTGGAACGCATACTCGCCGGAGGATTGTCCAAAATGGTCGAAGCGGGATGCGTAGTCGTGGGCGGCCACAGCATCCGCGATGAAGAAACCAAGTTCGGATACGCCGTCACCGGACTCATCCATCCGAAAAAAGTTCTTACCAACGCAGGCGCCCAGGTGGGCGACGTTCTCATCTTCACCAAAGCGCTGGGCACCGGGGTAATCTCCACGGCAATCAAGAAAAACACAGCCGAGCCGGCGTGGATCGAGGCTGCCGTTCAATCGATGACCACGCTCAACAAGCGTGCCGCCGAAGTAATTCAGGAAGGCGAGTTACGGGTTCACGCCATGACGGACGTGACGGGCTTCGGAATGATCGGGCATGCTCGTGAAATGGCCCTGGCATCCGATGTTTCCATGAGCCTGCACGTCAACACCATTCCACTACTCGCAGGAGCACTCGCAGGCGTGCGTGGCGGATACATTCCGGCCGGCCGAAACAACAACCGCGACTTCGCCGAATGTGTGGTCAGCTACGACGATGGAGTTCCCGAAGACCTGAGAATGATTCTCTTCGATCCTCAGACGGCGGGCGGCCTTCTGATCTCGGTCGCATCCGAAGACTCCGCGCGGCTCCTGCGTTCTCTCAAGGCTGCCGGGGTAGCTGCTGCACAAATCGGCGAGGTCCTGGTCCGCACCCAGCCTTTGATCGCAGTCAAATGACCGCCGGCCATCGCTCTAGACGGCCGCGCTCATCAACTCCCAAATCCAGGCGAGGTGGTGATCGTCGTGTTCTGCGGCAAAATACAGATGGTCGACCAGCCGCATGGGCGTCTTCAAACGCGGATGGAGAATAGATCTGGCAAACAAAGATGTATCCAGTTCTGCCACTCGTTGCAGCAGTAATGCCCTCGCTTCGCGAAACTCCAAAAGAATCTGCCCGGGCGGACGATCATTGTGGTGTGCTTCGTCGGTTTTTCGATTTGTCAAATCGGTCGCGGTAAGTTGGGCGTTGCCCTTCACGTAATCGTCAACCCGCGCCAGCCAAAGCGGTTCGAGATCCAGCAGGTGGCCCGCATGTTCCTGAGCCGACCACTTCCCCTTCGGCTTCCTTATCAGGATTTCACGGGAACAGCCGCGCAGCTGGTCTTCCAGACGGGCGGGAGTTCCTCGAAGACGTGCGCGCAGATTCGGATGGTACTCTACCGGAAACGCAAAATCGAATTTGCGTTCAAACCAGATTGGTACCTGACTCATGAGTTTCGCCCGCCACAAACCCGCTCAGGAACTCGCCCCATCCTTCCACCGCAAGACAATAAAAGATGGGACGAGCGGATTACTTACTGACCATGAATCGCAAACGAGTGAGGAAGTCGCGGTGTCCTTCCCGCTCGGTCAACGCACGGAAGGCGTCGTTGAGCGCGGGGTTGTTCTTGAAGGCGTCTTCGAATGCCTTGTTCGCTTTGTCCAATGACGCGGCGTCGGGCACGGTGAAGTAGTCGAAGACAGTGCCCAGTTTGCCCTGATGGTAGTCTTCGGTAAGCTGTCCGTACGATGTAATTGAACCTTCCGCCAGCAGCTTCTCCAGTACCGGCACAATCGCGCTCTTTGTGAGCTCGCTGTAGGCATGCATTTCACCCGGCTTCAATTCCCACCGCGACCACGTAAGATAGCCACCGCTGGCGCCCGGACGCGCGTTGTAGATGTCCCCGGTGAGAATCTGGTCCCAATGCTTGGAAGCGCCCTGCACCGGCGCGCTCACCGAACCGGGCTGAGCATAAATCGCTTCCAGAGCCTTCAGCAGGTTGCCCTCGGAAGTGGCGGTGAACCAGCTTCCATGCGTGGGCTCGCCTTCCTGGTGAATCAGATTGGTATAAGCGCCGTAGCCGATGAGAGTGCCGTCACCGACGAGTTTGTCGAGCAAGGACCTGTCCTGCTCGTCCAGTTTGGCCATATCACCCCATTGGGCGCGGGGTACGTCCCATTGCGCAACGTAGGTGTAAACAGGCGCCTTCGCTTTTGCTGCCATCTGTGCTTGCGATGTCCCGACTGTGGCCAAGGCAAGACAAAGAGTCAGCAAACAAACGCCCCAGATTGTTCGCTTTTGCATAGTTTTCCTCATGGATTGAGATGTCGGCAAGGTCGCTCCTCGCCGGTCAATGATGCCAATTGTTCTAAAGAGGGTCCAACGGACTTGAGCGTGAATCGACCAGAACGTCCGTCATGGAATGCGGACGCAATTGTACACGATCCCGCCCCTTCCTCTGTGTCCCCTGTGGTTGAGGAATTTACGACGGCATTCCTGTCCCCGAAGAGCCCTTACCCACTTTGCCATAACCCAAGAAACCCTGTATGGTACTCCCGTTCTTTCCATCGAACCTCCGGCGCCAACTTGAGTTTGTTCTCGCAAGCAAGCCACTTTGAGTGCGTGCGGTTTAAAGCGCCGGAAACCAAAACAACTTAACGAAAAGAGGGCACAATGAAACGAAATCAGTTGCTATCGGCATTTGCAGTGGCGTTGTTCGTAGCAGGGTCGCTGGCGGCCCAGCAAACCCCCGGAACCCTGGCCAGCGTGGAGTTCCAGAAAGTCAAGAATGGCATGGTGCCGCAATATGAGGCTGGACGGAAGCAGAAAGCGGCATGGCATAAGCAGCAGAACGATCCTCAACCATTGCTGGTATGGGAAATACTCAGCGGCGACAATACCGGAACTTACGCGGTAGGCCGGTTTGGCCAACACTGGTCGGACTTAGACAAACCAGCCATTTCGGACGAGGCTGACCTGGCGCAGTTCCAGAAAGTTGTCGGCATATACGTCGATTCCGTCACGACTCGCTACTATGATTTCATGCCAAAGGTGAGCAACGCCGCCGGCGGTACGATGCCTTCCAAGTTCGGGGAAATCATTACCTTTCAGGTGCGTTACGGCAAGAACTCAGATTTTCGGTCGGCCATCGGCCGGATCTATGAAGCTTCGCAAAAGACCAAGTGGCCGGTAAATTTCGAATGGTACGAGTTGGTAAGCGGCGGACCGACAGGACTCTATGTGCTGTCTCTGCCGCGCAAGAGTTGGGCAGACTTCGAGGATAAGCCCGACGTGAAGCCCTTCCGCGAGATGCTCAAGGAAGCTTTTGGACAGGCTGAGGCGGATTCCATCGTTGATCGCATCGACCATTCTGTGGAGAAGGAGACGAGCGAGATCATCCAGTTTCGTCCTGACCTGAGTTACTTGACGGCCAAGTAGCGGCAGATGCGGCAACCGGGTGTCGCAGAGCGAATTTTTGCCAAAGAAAAAGGGCGGCCTTCAGGCCGCCCTAACCAAGAAACTAGAAACGACATTAAGCTCGGGCCGGACTCTCGCCGCCCTTTGCAATTCCGGGTCGTCCCGGCTCGGGCTTCAGTACCTGCTGCACTCCATCGTCAGATTTCGGCGGCGACGCCTTCACCGGAGGTAGACTCTTACCTTCGATCAGCAACTGAATCTCCGAGGCATCGAGCACTTCACGCTCCAGCAGGGCCGCGGCGATTCGATGCAGCGTGTCCCGGCTATCCTCCAGAATGCGTTTTGCGGTCTCATAGCCGTAGTTCACCAGTTTGCGCACCTCACTGTCGATCTTAATGGCGGTGTCCTCGCTGTAGTCGCGGTGCTGCGCGATCTCGCGGCCGAGGAAGATTTGCTCTTCTTTTTTCCCGTAGGTCAGCGGACCTAACTCGCTCATCCCCCACTCGCACACCATCTTGCGAGACAATTCGGTGGCCCGCTCGATGTCGTTGCCGGCGCCGGTGCTCATCTGGCCCAGAAATAACTCCTCCGCCAGTCTGCCACCCATGAGAATGGCAATATCGGTCTGCAAATATTCCTTCGTGTAGTTGTGGCGATCGTCGACCGGCAACTGCTGCGTGACTCCCAGCGCCATGCCGCGCGGAATGATCGTGACTTTGTGCACCGGGTCAGACCCGGGCAATTTCGCCGCGACCAGCGCGTGTCCCGCTTCGTGGTACGCCGTGACTTTCTTTTCCGCGTCGGAAAGGATCATCGACTTGCGTTCCACACCCATCAAGACTTTGTCCTTAGCCACTTCGAAGTCGTACATAAGCACGGCTTTGCGATTCTGCCGGGCCGCTGCCAGGGCAGCCTCGTTCACCATATTCGCAAGATCAGCGCCGGAAAAGCCGGGGGTGCCCCGCGCCAGGACCGACAGATCGACGTCTTCTGCGAGAGGAATCTTGCGCGTGTGCACGCGCAGAATTTCTTCGCGGCCTCGCACATCCGGACGGCTGACCACCACACGCCGATCAAAGCGGCCCGGCCGCAGCAGCGCCGGATCGAGTACATCGGGCCGGTTCGTCGCGGCCATCAAAATCACGCCTTCGTTCGATTCGAAGCCGTCCATCTCCACCAGCAACTGATTCAACGTTTGCTCGCGCTCGTCGTGTCCGCCGCCGAGTCCCGCTCCGCGGTGGCGCCCGACCGCGTCAATTTCGTCGATGAAGATGATACAGGGAGCATTTTTCTTGCCCTGCTCGAACAGATCGCGCACCCGGCTGGCGCCAACGCCCACAAACATCTCTACGAAGTCCGAGCCGGAAATCGAAAAAAACGGAACGTTGGCTTCGCCGGCAACCGCCCGCGCCAGCAAAGTCTTGCCGGTCCCCGGAGGCCCAACCAGTAACACACCCTTGGGAATGCGACCGCCCAGCTTCTGGAACTTTTGTGCCTCGCGCAGAAATTCTATAATCTCGCGCAATTCTTCTTTAGCCTCGTCCACGCCGGCCACGTCTTTGAACGTGACTTTCTTTTGCTGCATGGAGAGCAGCCGCGCCCGGCTTTTCCCGAACGACAGGGCCTTGTTCCCGCCCGTCTGCATCTGGCGGATCATGAAAAACCACAGCGCGCCCAGCAGGATCAGCGGCGCCCACGTGCCCAGCAATTGCAGTCCCCAGCTTCCGCTGTTGATGTCGCGGAACGTAATCACGACCCCCTTGTCGCGCAGCGCCTTGATCATGTCCGGATAGCTGGCTGGAGCCGTGGTGTGGAAGGCGGAGCCGTCGCTGTACTTGCCGCGCACTTCCATCCCATTGACCGTGACTTCGTGCACCTTGCTCTGGTCCACGTCGGTCATGAACTGGCTAAAATTGATTTCTTTATCTTTTTGGCCGCTGCGTCCCGCCTGAATCACCTGCCATAGCAGCAGGGCGGAAAGCCCGATCACCAACCAGAAAACTACGGTTTTGACTGTCGAATTCACCAAGGGACTCCTAGGAACGTAACCCCGCAACACTCATTTAGATGCCGTCGCGCCAATTTGGATAGGGAATTTCCCTAAACACCTTATTTTACCTCTTCTCCAGAGAAAAGGCGCGGCTTTGATCGAATGACTTAAGTCATGGAAGGCGATGGGGTTGCTGCGAGATACGGAAGATTGCGGTCAGTCTGCTCCGCCGCACCCAATCCATAACCCACGAGGAAAGTTTCGTCCACCAGGAAGCCGAAATAATCCGGTTGCAAAGACACGCGGCGGGCCGACTGGCGGTCGAGCAGCGTCACCAACTTTACCGAGGCCGCCCCCCGAGCGCGCAAGTCATTCATCAGGAATTCGCTGGTCACGCCCGAGTGCACCAGTCCCTCGACCAGCAGGACGTGATGTCCGCGAATGTCGGGTTCGTGGCTGAAAAAGATTTCTATGATTTCTCCGCCGGGATCACCCTGCTGCTTGCGGTATCTCGGCTTGATGAACTGGCACACCACGGGCACGTCCAGGGCGCGCACCAGGTCGGCCAGGAAGATGAAACCATTCTCCAGCACGGCCAGGGCCTGAATCGTCTCACCGGTGTAGTCGTCCGAGATTTGCCGCCCCAGTTCCTTGACCCGCTTCTGGATCTGCTCAGCGGAAATTACCTGGCGAAGCGATTCGACTCTCGCGCCGATCATCATGAAGCGACCACCTTCCGATGCGCTGATTTTGAAATCCAAGAGGAACGACTTCTAGATTGCATATCCCTCAGCCCAAGGCGTTTCGCGGATTAACACGGCTTCCCGTTCCGGTTGGGCGCGAAGCTTCGCCGGTACTGGAAACCCGCGCATCCACACAATCTGCTCTCCGTCGAGCGCCACCGGCCAGAGCTCACGCTCTGCTTGCGCGATATGGCGTTCCGTGAGAAGTTCTTTAATCTTTTTTGGCGCCTTGGTCTGGGCCGGCCAAAATCGGTCCCCCGGACGCCAATTCCGCACCGTTAACTCGGCTGGTAGCAACTCTGCACTGAGAAGTTGCTGCGGATTATACTCCGCGGCCTTCCATTTCGGCGGGAGACGCAATGCCTCGACCACGATGCCCGCTTCCGGAACGACTGCGCGCCCGGGCAAGGGGAGCTGGTATTGGTAGTCGCGCATACGTTTGTGCGGGCGCGGGTCCGGCGCGCGGAAAACCAACGCTTCCTGTTCGCGCGCCACTCTCCAGCCTCGCGGCAGCGACAACTGCTTACCCGAAGGGCCGTTTTCGGCGGCGAAACGGACGATCTCTTCAACGTGGCGAAACTCGAGTGAAATGCCGATATGCCCGCCGACGGCCTTCACCAGCCTCCTCTGCGCGGCCACAGGCTCAGTCAGCAGCCAGGCCCGGCTAATGGAGACGGCCGTGGCTTCCTGCGATTTCGGCGGGAGTTGTTGGGGATTATCGCAGGGGCTCCGCTGACCAGGGGATGGCTGAATCTGGATGAGAGATTCACGTTCAACCTGCTCTGCCGCCGGCGGCGCCCACTGCACCACCGTGCCCAGCCATCCCGAGATTTCGTTTTCCCAATAGTCTTCCTCGCCGCGGGCGATTTCCGCCAGCTCGGCCAGGCTGTCGGCAACAGCGGGATTGAATTCGCTCTCCAGCAGTGGAACCAGGACTTGCCGCACCCGGTTGCGAGTGAACTTGACGTCGGCATTGCTGGAGTCTTCGCGCCAGGGCTGCTTCAGCTCGATCAGATACTGCTCCAACTCGCGCCGACGAATTTCGAGGAGCGGACGAATGATTTCGCCGTGACCATCCTCGTGTTCGTGCTCGGCGTCTTCCCGTTCCACCGGAATCCGTGGATGAATGCCTCCGAGCCCCCGCATTCCAGTCCCGCGGATCAACCTCATCAAGACGGTCTCGGCCTGATCGTCGAGCGTGTGGCCCGTGGCGATCTTGTTGAGTCTTGGAAGTTTGCTTGCGAGATCGGCTGCAAAATCTTCGCCTAGCAGGTGACGGAAGAAACCATAGCGAAGCTCGCGCGCAGCGGTTTCCACGCTGATGTGCTCTTCGGCAGCCTGGGCCGCGACATCGCCGCTGTCTGCGCGACACTCTACTCCGAGGTCGCGAGCCAGTTTCGCGACAAGTTCCTCATCAGCGTCCGATTCAGCTCCGCGGAGCTTGTGGTCGAAATGCACGACGGAAACCACAATCCCGAGCTCGCCGCGCAATTCGAGCAGAAGGCGCAACAGTGCAATCGAATCAATCCCCCCGGAAACAGCAACCCCCACCCGCTCTCCGGCCTGCAAGAGTTCCCGTCGCTGGATGTGGGCGAGCACGCGCTGGGCAAGTCCATGCACGCCAACATGGTACAGCAGAGTCTACGGGGACGGACTGGCGAGCTACTTTCCCCGGGGCAGCCGAGGGCGGCTGTCGCCGCAGGTCTTCTTTGAATCGGCGACTTTCTGTGTGCGTCTGCGTCTTAGGGGTGAGACGTCTTATAGCCCGGGACTTCTTTCCGCGATCAGCGTCTTGATCTTCTCCACGAATTCACCGGCAGCCATATCTTCGGTTTTCTCTTTCCCGCGGGTGCGGACGTTCACCTTGCCGGCTTCGGCCTCTTTGTCTCCGACCACCAGCAGGAACGGCACCTTCTGCATGGCGTGCTCACGAATCTTGCCGTTCATCTTTTCGTTGCGCGCGTCGACTTCCACACGCACGCCGATGGCTTTTAGTTGCGCCGCCACTTTGTTTGCGTAATCCGCGTGGCGCTCGCTGATCGGGATCATCGCCACCTGCACGGGCGACAGCCATACCGGGAAAGCACCCGCGTAGTGCTCGATCAACACGCCGAAGAAGCGCTCTATCGACCCGTACAGCGCGCGGTGTACCATGACTGGCTGCTTGCGTGAGCCGTCCTCTGCCACGTATTCCAAACCGAACCGCTGGGGCAGGTTGAAGTCGAACTGCACGGTCGAGAGCTGCCACAACCGGCCGATCGCATCCACCAGCTTGATGTCGATCTTCGGGCCGTAGAACGCCGCTTCGCCGGAAATCGTCTTGTATTCGATCTGGCGACGTTTTAGTACCTTCTCCAGCGATTCGGTGGCGTGGATCCACTGTTCTTCGCTGCCGACGAAATTCTTGCGGTCGTCGGGGTTCCAGGTCGAAAGCTCGGTCTGGAACTTGTCGAATCCAAAATCCTTCAGCACGTCCAGCGCAAAATCGAGACAACTGGCGATTTCATCTTCAATCTGTTCCGGCGTGCAAAAGATGTGCGCGTCGTCCTGCGTAAACCCGCGCACGCGCAGCAGGCCGTGCATTACGCCTGAGCGCTCGTAGCGATACACCGTCCCCAGCTCGCCAAGCCGCACCGGCAGATCGCGATACGACTTTAGCGAGTCTTTGTAGACCAGGATGTGGCCGGGACAGTTCATCGGCTTCAGGCGATATTCCGCGTCGTCGAGCTCCATGGCATCGAACATGTTCTGCGCGTAATAGCCCTCGTGCCCCGAGGTAAAGAACAGCTGCCGCCGCGCTACGTGCGGCGTGTAGACCAGAGAGTAGCCACGTTTCAGGTATTCCGACCGCATCCAGTCTTCCATCTCTTTGCGGATGATGCCGCCCTTGGGGTGCCAGAAGATCAGCCCTGGACCGGCCAACTCCTGAATCGAAAACAGATCGAGCTGCTTGCCCAGCACGCGATGGTCGCGCTTCTTGGCTTCTTCCACCTGGTTGAGATAGTGGTCGAGGTCTTTCTTCGAGAAAAACGAAGTCCCGTAGATGCGCTGCAGTTGGGGATTCTTTTCGTCACCGAGCCAGTAGGCGCCCGCGATATTGAGCAGCTTGAATGCCTTGATCTTGCCAGTCGACGGGATGTGCGGGCCCCGGCAGAAATCGGTGAACTTGCCGGTGCGGTAGATCGAAATCTTTTCATCGGGCTTGGTGAACTGCTCGATGAAGTGGCACTTCATGAAGTCGCCGTCTTTTTTGAACTCGGCCAACCCCTGCTCGCGTGGCAGAAACTCCCGCGCGTAAGGGATGTTCTGCTGCACCAGTTCCTGCATTTTCTTCTCGATCTTCTCCAAATCTTCGGGAGTGAAGGCAGTCGGGCGGTAGAAGTCGTAAAAAAATCCGCTCTCGGTCGCCGGACCGTGCCCCAGCTTGGTCTCTGGAAAAAGCTCCAGCACCGCCGCCGCCAGTAGGTGCGCGGACGAGTGCCGATACACTTCCAGCGCCTCTGGATCGTTGTCCTTCAAAAGGCGAAGATCCGTATCCTTTTCCAGCGGCTTGGTGAGGTCGATCAGATCGCCGTTGCTTTTTGCGACCAAAGCGGCATCGGCCAGCCGCGGGCTGATCGACTTGGCGATGTCAAGCGCGGTCGTGCCCTTGGGAACATCCTTCACGCTTCCGTCCGGAAGCTTCACATGAATGCTGTCTGCCATAAAATTGAGACCTGCATGTGTATTGAATCTTTCAGTTTATTGGAGGGATACAGGAGGGTCAAACAGAACCGACCAGAGAGATGAGCTATGGGGCATTGCGAAACCTACTGCCTTTCGAACAGGCATGCCGCCGACCACGGGCGCTTGGCCTGAAACTTGCCGGAGTCAGGAAGGAGAGCGAAAAGCCATAGTGGAAACGGGAGCCGATTGAGCTGCGCCGCCGTCTTGAACACGGAATCGGCCCTTTCAAGATTCCAGCCATGCGGCGTGAAAAACTCAGGCCCCTTTTCCGGCGCAAACTTTAACGGCGCCTGGCCCATTTGGGCCGCCAACTTCTTCTTGAGCATCTTCAGGAGCGCCGGCGACCCAAAGTCCAAAAGCCAGTGTTGAAAGCTCTTGGGAACGGCGAGATCCCGCGCCAAGGCGCTGACTTCCTCCTCGGTCAGGTAGGCGAGCAGCCCCTCGCTGACAATCAGAGCCCGACCTGCCCTGTTCCCCAGATCATGAAACAACTGGCGGCGCTCCGCGACATCCGACAAATCGAGCCGGACTCTCTCCATCGCGCAAACCGGTTTTTCGTTGCGCAGGATTTCCTCTTTGTGCGCCAGAATCTCCGGCAGGTCCACCTCAATCCATCGCAGCTTGGAAGGCAGAGCCATGCGATAGGGCCGCGCATCCAGGCCAGCCGCAAGATTTACAACCATATCGGCGCCCTGCTGGATTTGCTCCTGAATGATCTGGTCGAAAAGATAGGTGCGCGCAACAAATGGCCATGAGGTTTTCCCGGTGAACGGGCCGGACCGTGCAATCTGCCCTCCCCGCTCTCCGGCCAGCCGCCGCGCGAAGGGATCGTTAAAAACCGCGTCGGGGCGGCTGCTTTCCTCGGCGCGATAAAAGGCGACCCAGTGTGCCGTATCCGAGACGTTGCGAATTAGAGGTTCAGCTTGTGTCATGCCTCACTTTCAAGTTCATACTGCGCTACCGCTTACAAGTCTCTAAGACGCATCCTTCACATGTGTCGCGATACACCACTGGTTCCCAAACGCGTCCGCTACCAGCCCGAGACGGTCGCCATAAGGCTGGTCGGCCGGCTCCTGAATCGACTTCGCGCCCGCCTCTAACGCCCGCCGATAAACCGCGTCGCAGTCCGGCACATACATGTAAAACATCGACTGCATCGGCTGGTAAGGCCCGTGGGCTTCGCCCATTTCGACCACCGAATCGCCAACGCGAATCTCGGCGTGATGAAC
>JBAVAV010000235.1:0-2095 GCA_049585895.1 Candidatus Sulfotelmatobacter sp.
GTCAAGGCGCTCGAGGACGGGGTGAAGCCGATCTTCCGGAGGTGAGCACGTGGCGTCAGAAATGTCCCGAGCGGCCGAGCTGGTTTGGCGCGGAAACAACACTTCCGCGGTCAGGGCCCTTGAGGGCATCTACAGGACGAGCAATGAGACGACGAAGGGCCTGAAAAGGGACGCGGACGAGCAGACGGTCGCGTTCGCCAGGGTCAAAGAGCAGACCGGCGCCCTGCGCACCTCCTTCGGGAGTCTTCTCGGGTTCGTCGGCATCGGCGGCGTCGCGTTCGGACTTCGGGACCTGAAGAACTCGGGTGTTGAGCTCCAATCCCAGCAGGTGGAGCTTCGCCGCGCGTTGGTGTCAACCGGCCAGGATGCCGCCGGAGCGTTCGGGCAGTTGTCGAAGGCTGCGGAGGACCTATCCACGCACGGCGGGTTCGGCACGACCGCGAACCTGTCGGCGCTGAGCCAGTTCGTCCGCGAAACGCATTCGGCCGTGGAGGCGCAGAAGGACCTGGGGCTCGCGACGGACATTGCGCGAGGCCGGAACATGGACCTTGCGTCGGCGCAGAACATTGTCGCGCAAGCCGAGGGCGGCAGCGTCGGCAGGCTTCAGAAGATCCTCGGGCCGATGGTCGCCGCCCGCGAGGCGCAGGTTGGGCTGACGGTCGCGCATCAGAAGCAGATCGCCGTGCTTCAGGACCAGGCGGCGTTCATGGGGAAACTCGGGCCGATCTGGCTGCGTCAACAGGAGATCAACGATCACCTCACGGCCCAGCAGACCGCGCTAGCGCAGTTGACCGACAAGCACGCCACGGCGCAGCAGACGCTCGCGCTTGCGACGAAGGAGTTCAGCGGCGCGACGGCGGCGTATGCGAACACGACCGAGGGCAAGGCGTCGAATCTTACGAACAGCTTCCGAAATTTGAAGGAGCAGCTCGGCGAGGCGCTGCTGCCGGTAATCAACCGGGTTATCGCAGCCGGCGCGGTGCTCGCAGAGTTCCTCGCGCACAACAAGTCTGTCGTTCTCGCGCTCACGCTCGGCGTCGTCGCGTTGACGGCGGCATGGGGCGGCATGAAAATCTTGCAGGGCATCAAGACGATGGTGGTGGATCTCGGCAGGGCGTTCGGGATCACGGGCGCTGCGGGCGAGGCGGCGGGTATCGAAGCGACGGCGGGTGCGGACATGGCCACGGTCGCGTGGAGGACGTTTATGACCTCCACCATCGTCGGCCTGGTGATCGTCGGGCTGGTTGAGTTGATCACCCATTGGAAGCAGGTTGAGCATGTCGCGGTCGAGGTATGGCAAGCCATAACCGCAGCGGCGCGGGACGCGATCGGATTCATCGTCCACGGCATCAAGAGTCTCGAGCAGCCGTTCTCGGACATCGGGCACTTCCTCAGCCACCCGTTCGGCATATCTCTCGCCACGGGCGGCGTCGTCCCGAAGTACCTCGCGGCGGGGGGCCCGTCGGGAACGGACACCGTTCCGGCGTGGCTGAGCCCCGGTGAGCGGGTCCTGTCGGTTGGCGAGTATGCGTCGATGGGCGGCGAGCAGGGTGTTCAGGGCGCGATGGGCGGCCTTGGCGGGAATTTCACGATCCGTAACGCCCAGCCGATCGTTGTGGATGTGAATGGTCGGGAGATTCTGCGCGCGGTTGTGCAGCAGGCGTTGAGCGTCGCGGCGCGCGGCCCCACGAGTCTCGTCGGAGGCAGTTTGCAGACCGGGGCCCCGGGATTGCCGGTGTAGGCGATGGCGCCCCCGGCCCCCGCCCGCAACGTCTATCTCTCCTGGCAGGGTGTCGGATTCACGTCCGGCTACCGGTGGCCGCCGTTCGACACGATCTGCGGGCAGAACCCGCCGACGATCACCGGCGGCTATGCGAAGTGGCAGGTACTCGACCGCCCGTACCAGCGCGGACTGACGATCCACCAGGGATATGACCCGGTGCAGATGACCGTGGATGTGATCTTCGGCCAGTGGGACTCCGGCGTCGGCTGGTATCAGAATGACGGCACCGGCACCCAGGTCGAGAAGAACATTGGCGGGATGGAATGGTTCGCCGGCTCGAATTTCCACACGGGACCGAGCCCGGCCGTATAC
>JBAVAV010000236.1:0-3218 GCA_049585895.1 Candidatus Sulfotelmatobacter sp.
CGCACACTTTTTAAGAAGATCTGGGATGAACACGTCGTCTCCGAACCCGCAGACCGGCTGCCTTTGCTCTACATCGATCTGCATCTGGTTCATGAGGTCACCTCGCCGCAGGCCTTCGACGGTTTGCGAGTTGCAAGCAGAAAGGTCCGGCAGCCCTCGCGCACAGTTGCCACCGTGGACCACAACATTCCCACCGAGCCACGTGGAACCCCGATCACCGACCTGATTGCGGCGAAGCAGATTACGGCGCTGCAGGCTAACTGCAAGGAGTTTGGCGTCCGGTTGTTCGACATGGATTCGCCGGACCAGGGGATTGTCCACGTGATTGGGCCGGAACTGGGGCTGACGCAGCCGGGGATGACAATTGTCTGCGGCGACAGCCATACCAGCACGCACGGGGCGTTCGGAGCGCTGGCCTTCGGCATTGGAACCTCGGAAGTGGAGCATGTTTTGGCCACGCAGTGCCTGACGCAGAAGAAACCAAAGACCATGAAAGTCGAGGTGCGCGGGCGCCTGGCCGAGGGCGTGGGAGCAAAGGACCTGGCGCTGGGAATCATTGGACAGATTGGCACCGACGGCGCGACGGGTCACGTGATGGAATATGCCGGGGAGGCTGTGCGCGGGCTTACTATGGAAGGGCGCATGACCCTATGCAATATGAGCATCGAGGCCGGTGCGCGCGGGGGAATGGTGGCGCCCGATGAAACAACCTTCGCTTACATAAATGGCAAGCGCTTTGCCCCGCGCGGCGCGGAGTGGGACGAGGCAGTGGAACGCTGGCGGAGTTTGCCCAGCGACGCGGGCGCGGCATTCGACAAAGTGGTGCAGCTCGATGCGGCGCAGCTCTCGCCGTTCGTGACCTGGGGAACAAATCCGGGTATGGTGGCGCCGGTGACCGGACGCGTGCCGGAACTGGGCGGTTTCGAGGCTGGCGACCGGCGGGCGGTCGAGCTGGCTTTGCAGTATATGGGCCTCGAACCGGGCCGGCGGATTGAGGAGATTGGCATTGATCGCGTGTTTATCGGGTCGTGTACAAACTCGAGGATTGAAGACTTGCGGGCGGCGGCGAAGGTGGCTCACGGACATCATGTGAGTCCGAAGGTGCGGGCCATGGTGGTGCCGGGGTCGCAGACGGTGAAGCGCGCGGCCGAGCAGGAAGGACTGCACCGGATTTTTCTAGAGGCCGGGTTTGAATGGCGCGAGTCGGGATGCTCGATGTGCCTGGGGATGAATCCCGACATTTTGCAGCCGGGCGAACGCTGCGCTTCGACCAGCAACCGCAACTTCGAAGGGCGGCAGGGCCGGGGCGGGCGGACGCACCTGGTGAGTCCGATGATGGCGGCCGCGGCGGCCATTGCAGGACATTTCACCGACATTCGCAATTGGAAATTTCAATGATGATGAGGAAGGCGCGATGAAGCCGTTTCGTGCGCACACAGGCCGCGTGGCCCCGCTCGACCGCATCAACGTCGACACCGACCAGATTATTCCCAAGCAGTTTCTCAAGCGAATCGAGCGCACCGGCTTCGGCGAATTTCTCTTCTACGACTGGCGCTACGGGCAGGATGGGAAGAAGAATCCCGAGTTCGTTTTGCACCAGCCGCGGTATGAGGGCGCAAGCGTGCTGGTCGCAGGAAAGAACTTTGGCTGCGGCTCCTCCCGCGAGCATGCGGTGTGGGCGTTGACGGATTTCGGCTTCCGCGCGGTGATTGCATCTTCGTTCGCCGATATTTTTGCCAACAACAGCGCCAAGAATGGCTTCCTGGCCGTGCGTCTCAGCGAGAGTGAAGTTGCCCAAGTAATGCAGCGAGCGCGCGAGGTTGAGGGCTACCAAATCATTGTCGATCTGGAGCAGAATGAAGTGCGCGACGAGGAGGGATTCCGCGCGAAGTTTTCCATGGATGATTTCGTGCGTCACTGCCTGCTGAACGGACTCGACGATATTGGGCTCACGCTCCAGCATGAAGCTGAGATCGCGGCCTATGAAGCGCGGCATCCGGCGCCCGCGGCTCTGTCAACCGCCGGTCCATAAAACGGACAATAGATGTCCGGACAGTAAAAACAAATTGCAGCAAATGAGTAAAGATTTGTAAAACCTTTCGCCTCGCCCTTGACCTGCCGCGGCTTCGCCCTTGATGCTGGTTTCGTACGGTTCTACTATGATATCTGCGTTCCGGTTCCTGCCTCCGCCGCTCTTGCGGGAAGGCCCTTGACCATGAGAAGTTCCTGTCTTCCCGCATAAGAGCAGCCGCAACCGAGCGGACAATGGAAACGTCTAACCAAGGGCAGGTCCACTGCCGATCTTATGAAAGCAGCCCACGAAAACCGTGAAAACGATTGATTCGAGTATTGCACAGGAAAAGAGCCGGTTCGGCCTTCACTTTCGGCCGGGGCTGATTTTAGCCGTCGCCCTGGGCGGGTGCGCATGGTTGTCAGGGTGCAGTACTGCGGACTCCAAACAGCAGAAAGCGCAAGCTGCAGCCCCGCGCGCGGTTTCGGTAGCTGTGGCGAAGGTGCAACAGCAGGATCTCCCGGTTTACCTGGTCGGCTTGGGATCGGTCACGGCGTTCAATACCGCCAATATCAAGAGCCGTGTGGATGGACAAATCGTGCAGGTAAACTTCAAAGAGGGACAGAATGTAAAACAGGGCGAATCGCTGGTCATAATTGATCCGCGGCCTTACGAAGTGCAACTGTCACAGGCACAAGCGCAGCTATTCCGGGACCAGGCCCTGCTGAGCGATGCCAAACTGAACTTGGCCCGTTACACGTCTCTGATTCCTTCCGGCAGCATTGCGAAGCAACAGGTCGATACCCAGAAGTCGCTGGTGGACCAGCTCGAAGGCACGGTGCGCACCGATCAAGCTCAGATCGATAACGCGAAGCTGCAGATTGCCTACTGCCATATCACCGCGCCTTTCGCCGGACGGGTCGGCCTGCGGCAGGTGGACAAGGGCAACATCGTGCACGCCTCCGATACGAATCCCATGCTGGTGCTCACGCAACTGCAACCCATTGCCGTGATTTTCACCCTACCCGAGGATCAGTTGCCGGTGGTGTCGCAACACATGAAAACCTCGACGCTGCCGGTAGAGGCGTACAGCCGGGACGATCAAACCAAACTGGCCACCGGCAAGCTGCAGACCATTGATAACGAAATCGATCAGACAACCGGAACCGCCAAGTTGAAAGCCGTATTCGATAATACTGACAACCAA
>JBAVAV010000237.1:0-2005 GCA_049585895.1 Candidatus Sulfotelmatobacter sp.
GAGTTGCACATCTTCGCCGCCTGGACTGAGCGATCCAAATCAATCTTGATGACCGCCAGATCGGTTTCCTGATCTTCCCCAATCACCTTGGCGTCGTGCTGCACGCCAGGCGGATCATCCTGCATTCGCACCCGGATGCGGTCGGCCTTCTCGACTACGTGCCGGTTGGTGACGATGTAACCCTTCGAATCCACGATGATGCCCGAGCCTAGCGAGCGCTCGCGAATCGACCCGTCGCCGCCGAAGGGATTCTGGCCTCCCTGGCCACCGAAGAAGCGGTTGAAAAAGTCGTCCATCCCTCCGCCGCCATCCTGATCGTCGCCTTGCCCGCGTCGCTGGCGATGCGGCGTCTTGATGGTTGATTCCGTATTGATGTTGACCACACTTGGCCCCAACTGCTTGGCGATCTGCGAGAAGGCGTTCGACATCTGCTGCGGCGACGGCACCGACAGCGGAGTCGCGTCGGAAGGCTTCTGCCCTTCTTTGCCTTTGACCCCGTAGGAAACCACCGTTCCGATCAGAATGCCGACTGCTAACGTAGCCAAGATGCCGGCTGTAGAGACCCAGCGACGGGTCTTTATGCGGGTCCACATTGCGCCCGAATCCATATGCCTACTTCCTCCGAGAAACTCACGACTGCACGACTATTATACGCGCCAGGCAGGCCTCGACAGGGCCAACGCCAGACCATTAGATGCAGGCAAGCAGAAAATGAGGACGGTGTTCCGTCAAGTTTGATGGCGCCCTGCCACCCCTCGAGGAGCAAAAAATATTCAGAGCGCTCAACGCTCGTGGTATCCTTTTGTCCCTGTTTTCTCTGGGGCGAAATCCACACCTAAATTCTGGGGGCTCGACGATGACCAGCAGTTTGCTCCGTCTCGCGATCGGTTCTTCATTGGGGTTGGTGTTTCTGGCATCCGCCCGGGGTTTGAACACGGAAGCCGGACCGTCCTCAGGGAAGGTCCACACCTACTACGTCGCCGCCGACGAAGTGGAATGGGACTACGCTCCCTACGGATTGAACAAAATGATGAACACGGAGTTTGAAGGTTATCCCAAAGATTTCGTGGAGCGAGGTCCGCATCGCATCGGGAAGGTGTATCGCAAGGCGATCTATCGTGAATACACGGATGAAAGTTTCACCACATCGAAGCCCCGGCCGCCGGAGTGGGAGCACGCCGGGATTCTCGGGCCAATCCTGCGCGCCGAAGTGGGCGATACCATCCGCGTGGTCTTCAAGAACAATGCCACGCATCCCACCAGCGTTCACGCTCACGGCGTTTTCTATGCCAAGGACTCCGAGGGCGCCAGCTACGACGATGGTACTAGCGGGAATGACAAGGCCGATGATGATGTACAGCCGGGGAGCACCCACGTTTACACCTGGCAGGTGCCGGAGCGTGCCGGGCCCGGTCCTGGCGATCCCAGTTCACTGGTCTGGCTTTATCACTCCCACGGTAACAAGGCTCTGGAAAGCGGCCTGATCGGAGCGATCATCATCACCGCTCGTGGCATGTCCGGTCCCAGCGGCAGACCTAGGGATGTCGACCGGGAATTTGTTTCCCTGTTCATGCTTTTCGACGAAAACACGAGTTGGTACCTCGATCACAACATTCAGACATACGCCAGCGACCCCAAAGGCGTGAAAAAGCTGGAGTTCGTGCCTGCCGACGATACTGGAACCTTCTCCTTGAGCGGCACCGGGTTCGCCGCCGTCAACATCAAAAGCACCATCAACGGCTATATCTTCGGAAATGGACCAATGATGTCCATGAAGAAGGGCGAGCACGTTCGCTGGTATCTGCTGACCATGGGAGAGGGCTTCAACTTCCATACGCCGCACTGGCATGGAAACGTTGTCGTCGACCATGGTAAGCACACCGACGTCATATTACTGGGACCGGCACAGATGGAAACCGTGGATATGATCCCCGACGATCCGGGAACGTGGCTCTTCCATTGTCACCTCGAGGATCACATGGAAATGGGCATGATGACGATGTAC
>JBAVAV010000238.1:0-2832 GCA_049585895.1 Candidatus Sulfotelmatobacter sp.
GTTTTGCACCGGTACGGAGCAGGAGGTTGTATGGCACTCAAGACTCACGGAACGATGGCAGTGGATTGGGAGCAGCGAATCGACTTCGACCGCTTGCGCCGCGAGCGCTTGGCGAAGGCGAAAGATCTGCTGGCCAAGTCGTCGATGGGCGCGCTGCTTTGTTTTGACATGAACAACGTGCGCTACCTGACCTCCACGCACATTGGCTCGTGGGCGCAGGACAAGTGCAACCGCTTCACGCTGCTCCCGCAGAACGATGAGCCGATCCTGTGGGACTTCGGCTCCGCGGCCAGGCATCACCAACTGAATTGTCCCTGGCTGGACGGACGCTCGCGCGCCGGCATTTCGATGCTGCGCGGCGCCATGACCCCGGAGATGGGCCGCGCCGAAGACGTTGCAAAGAAAATTCGCATCGAGCTCGAAATGCGCGGCCTGCACAAGGAGCCGCTGGGCATCGACATTATTGAGCTGCCGGTTTTGTTCGCCCTACAGCGCGAAGGCATCGAGGTGGTCGACGGCCAGCAGCTCATGTCGAATGCCCGCGTCATTAAGACTCAGGATGAAATCTCCCTGCTCAACACTTCCGCCATGATGGTCGATGCCGCCTACGACGAGCTTTACCGCGCCATGAAGCCGGGACTGCGCGAGAACGAAGCGGTCGGGCTGGTGAGCAAGGTGCTCTACGATCTCGGCTCAGAATACGTCGAGGCGGTGAATGCGATTTCTGGCGAGCGCTGCAATCCGCACCCGCACGTGTTTTCCGATCGTGTGCTGCGGCCGGGCGATCCCGTCTACTACGACATCCTGCATTCCTACATGGGCTATCGCACCTGCTACTACCGCTGCTTCACCGTGGGCTACGCTTCGCACGCCATGGTGGATGCCTACAAGCGCTGCCGCGAATATCTCGATGCGGCGATTGAGTTAGTGCGCCCGGGCCGTACCACCGCCGAGATCGCCGCGGTGTGGCCTAAGGCGGAAGAATTCGGGTTCCCCAACGAAGAGGCTTGTTTCGCTCTGCAGTACGGACACGGCATTGGGCTCGCCATCTGGGAGAAGCCGGTGATCAGCCGCCTGGTGTCATTCGATCACCCGGTGGAGATTCAGCCCGGCATGGTGTTCGCGCTGGAAACCTTCTGGCCCTCGACCGACGGCTGGAGTGCGGCCCGCATTGAAGAAGAAATCGTAGTCACGCCCACGGGACACGAAGTAATTACCAGATTCCCCGCGGAAGAGCTTCTGGTGGCAGGCGCTCACTACTTCACTGTGAACGGGCCGCTGCCGACCACGCGAGAAACGGAAGCTGCGCCTAGCGAGCGCGTCATCGATATGATCGAGACCAGCGCGAAAACCGAGCGGGTAGGAGTTTCCCGTTGAAGGCTTAGCGCGGCCCATCCGCTTAAACCACTATGGCTTTCAGCGTTGTCATGCCCGCCCTCGAGATGGCGCAGGAAACCGGCAAGCTCATTGCCTGGCGGAAGAAGGAAGGCGACCGTGTCACCAAGGGCGAGCCGCTTCTCGAAATAGAAACCGATAAAGCGGTGATGGAAATAGAAGCGCCGGCCGACGGCATCCTAGCCGGAATCACAGCGTCCGCAGGCGCTGACATTCCCGTGGGACGCACGATTGCCTGGATCGTCGCTCCCGGCGAGAAGCCGCCCGCGGAGAGTGCATCGGCTGCAGCGCCGTCGGCACGGGCGAAGACTGAGCAGGCGAAACCAGCCTCAGTCGCAGCCACGCATGCCGTGTCGTCCACGGCGCAAAGCACGAAGATATCCCCCAAAGCCCGTCGTCTGGCCAAAGAACTGTGCGTGGACATTGCAACCGTACGCGGTTCGGGAGCGGGAGGGGAGATTCTCGCATCGGATGTGCAAACAGCCGCGGCACTAAAACCCGGTACTGCTGAGGCATCAAAACCCCGTGCTGCCGAAGAGAAGCAGAAGGCGGGCAACCTCGAGGCACCCACCTCCATCGGACGGCTGATGGCCGAGCGCATGACGCAGAGTTGGACGACTGTCCCTCACTTCTTTTTGACTCGCGAAGTCGATGCGGTTGCACTCAACGAGCAGCGCGAGCGAGTTGTTGCCGAAATCGAGCGCACACACGGCGTTCGCGTGACCCACACTGACTTGCTGGTGGCGCTGGTGGCGCGCGTGCTGTTGAAGCATCCACGGTTGAATGCAAGTTGGAGCGAGGCGGGCATCCGGCTGCATGATGGCGTGAATATTGCTGTGGCCATTGCGGTGAACGACGGCGTCGTGGCGGCGGTGATTCCCAACGCGCACACCGCGAGCCTGGCACAGATTGCGAAACAACGCCATGATGTTGCCGAACGGGCGCGAGCGGGGAAGTTGCGCCCGGCCGACATCGCCGATGCGACCTTCACCATCAGCAATCTCGGCATGTATCACGTGGACGCCTTCACCGCGATCATCACGCCGCCGCAGGCGGCAATTCTGGCCGTGGGCAGCATCGCCGAGAGAGTAGTCGCTGTCGCAGGCCAGCCCGCCGTAAGGCTAATGGTGACGCTGACGTTATCCTGCGATCACCGCGTGCTGGACGGCGCCCGCGCCGCGATGTTCCTGAACGACCTGGCAGAAGCAATCCGCGAACCGCAGAAATTGCTCGAAGGCTGAAAGCTGAAAGCGGATAGCTGAAAACTGACAGCAGATTTTTGGTCGGGGCGCGCGGATTTGAACCGCGGACCCCCTGCGCCCAAGGCAGGTGCGCTACCAGGCTGCGCTACGCCCCGACTCTTGCCATTATAAATGAGAGGATGCGCACCACTCTTCGCCACAGCCGACATTTCGTGCTTCCATTCGACAGTTTCCC
>JBAVAV010000239.1:0-4274 GCA_049585895.1 Candidatus Sulfotelmatobacter sp.
CAACCAGTCCGGCCACAATCGACAACGCCATCACTGCCAATGCGATCTTCGATACTGCGTTCTTAGACAATACGAACCTTGTCAATGCGACCCTCGCCCTTACGTTCTTCGGACTCATAGAGTTCCTCCCCGTCGTTGGGCGGCGCGCTCCGACACTCAAGGAGGCGTTTTGCCGGTTCCCGGAGCGCACCGCCCATCCTGACCTGTGGGAGAACGAAAAAAAAGGCGGGGCTTGCGGCTAAAATTCGCATGGGAAGCGTCTAAAGAATTGATAGCATCGGGGCAGACGCCGATGTAGCCTCGGTCTTGGCATGATCGCCATCATGAGCGCCACTAAGACAATCTCCGCCCAGCTCCATTCGGCTGTCAGCGAATTGCATGCGGAGTTGTACGCGAAAAGCGAAGGCGAAAAAATCGGCCTAAGCCGCGAAGGCTGGGCGGCGATTCTCTGCGAAGTTGGCGGGAAGTGTCTTCCGGCGCCGGCCAGCCTGGCTGAGGCCCGGACCTTTCTTCTTACCCTTCGCGTGGACGAGCTTGCGCTTGCCCGCGCCTGCGTGGCCGGCAACAACTTCGCCTGGGAACTCTTTCTGACGCGCTTCCGCGAAAAGCTTTATCAAGCCGCATTGCGCGTTGCGCGGGAAGATTCCGCGGCGCGCGAACTTGCGGACACACTCTATGCCGACCTCTACGGTACGAACGTGCGCGACGGGGAACGCATTTCGAAGCTTGCCTCCTACACCGGCCGGGGATCGCTCGAAGGCTGGCTGCGCACCGTGCTGGCGCAGGAGTATGTGAATCGCTATCGGCGCCAGAAGCGCCTGGTCAGCCTGGACGAAGAGAGCGAAGAGGGCGTGCAGTTTGCGGCGCCGAATCCGGAACCCGCGCCTTCCGCGGATTCACGTGTGGAGTCGGCGATCGATGAGGCATTGGCTTCGCTGACAGCGGAAGAGCGACTTGTATTGAGCGCGTATTACCTGGACGGGCGCACTTTGGCAGAAATTGCGCGCATGTTGGGAGTGCATGAGTCGACCATCAGCCGCAAAGTCGACAAGCTGGCTAAGTCGTTGCGCAAGACGATCCTGGCCACCATGGTGCGGAGCGGTATGGCGCGGCGCCAGGCTGAAGAGGCGCTGGAAGTTGACGTACGAGACTTGCGGGTGGATATTCGCCGTAGCCTGACGCAAGAATCGTCTTCGCCCGCGTTCTCAGATAAGACAGTGGAAGCGAGAGGCCGAAACGGTCCAGGTTAGGCTTGGCCAGCAATTGCGACAGACTGAAGATTTCGACGGAGCCAGGGCTGGGAGCTAGAAGTTAGAAGCTGTATGAGAGAACTTTCCAAAGTCGTGCGGGAACGGTTAAAGGTGAAGGCCGGTGCGATGGCCGCACATCCTGATGCCGACCTGCTGACCGCGTTCGCGGAGCGGTCGATCACCGAGCGGGAGCGTTCCGGCATCATGGAGCACCTTGCCCAGTGTGGAGACTGCCGGGAAGTTGTTGCGCTTGCTCTGCCCGCGGAGGTGGAAGAAACCGTCGTTGCCAAGAGCGGCGTTCGGAGCAATTGGTTTCGTTGGCCGGCGCTGCGCTGGGCGGCAGTCGCCATCGGGATTGCGGTTGCCGTTTCTGTGGGAACGTTGGAATACCGAAGCCAGCCGGTGAAAAAGCTTAGCTTGAGTGCGGCCAGTAAGGCGGAAACGGTGGCAACTTTGGCGCAACCAGCTTCGGATTTGGAGATGCGCAGGGAGACGAATGCGCCGCCTCCCGCGGCAAGTGAAAGAATCTTGGCGAAGAAGGCTGTGACCGATGCGGCGCCTGCCAGCCGGCAGACTGCTTCCTCTCTTGCCCGCTCGGGAGCTTCGACGAGATCTGGTGCAGGCGCCGGGGGTGGCTCCGGTGCGGGTATGGGAGCAGCGGCAACGAATTCGCCCGGTCTGGCAACGGCCGATGCTGCCAAAACGTTTTCATCGTCAGCCCCTTCAGCGCAGGCTGTGGCGCCGACTCGTTCCCGGCCAGCGCCGCCGGCTGTCTCTGAAACCGTCGAGGTTGCGGCCGCGAGTCCGGCGGTCGAAACGGAGCTGACGGAACTGGGTTCCTCCAAAGAAGTTTTCAGCAGGGCTAAGCCTCCCGTGGACCAGGTGACAGTTTCCGGAGCAGCGCCGGCACCGAGCCTTGGACGGAACGGGTCGAACATGCCAGCAGAGTCTGCGCCCAATGCTGCACCCCGCTGGACCCTTGCCGCCAACGGTGTGCTGCAGCGCTCTTTCGACGGAGGGACGACCTGGCAGGATGTGAATGTTACAGGCCGCTACTCCATGAGCGCGAACTACATGTTGAGAGTGCCAACTGCGGAGCGAGCCCAGACTGAAGAAAGCAAGAGTAAAGAAAACAAACCTGAAGAAAGAAAGACGGAAAAAAGAGAGTCACCTTTCGCTGGAACGCCGGGTTTCCGCGCGCTCGCCGCCAACGGGACGGAGGTTTGGGTTGGTGGCTCGGGTGGCTTGTTGTATCACACCGTGGATGCCGGCAACAGCTGGTCGCGGGTTACGCCGTCGTTTGAAGGAGTTCTTGTCGGTGGCGACATCACCGGTATTGAGTTCTCCGGCCCGCAACATGTCAGAATCGCGACCTCCGCCGGCGAGGTCTGGACGACCGGTGATGGCGGACAAACCTGGTTGAAGCTGAAGTAGTTTTGCAATCCGTGCCTCTTCGATCTGTGCAAAAATCCTATCGACGGTGCAAGTAACATTCGGAGGCAGCCCAGAGTTCCTGCCGCGAACATCGCTTGCTTGCAAGTACTTGACGCACGCGCGCGATCCCAAAGAGATGTCTCTTCCCCGGTTACTAATAGGGTATAACCAGGCGCAAACTGTATTACCGAAGTGACGTTTACAGAGAAAACCGCTCACCCTATGATCGGAGATGTGGTTTGGCAGTTCTGGGGGAGGGCTGCCGAGGCGTCCTGGACCGAAAGGTCGAGGACGCTTTTTATTTGTCCTGCACCCTCAACCTATTCCGGTTTGTCTGCAGAGATGGGTCCGATCCACAGAACCATATGGTCCTCGTCGAGATAGCGATCCCCGATCTTCAACGCCTTGGGCTCGCGCCCGTAGGATTCGAATCCTAACGACCGATATAAACTCGCGGCGGCGACCTGGCTTGCGACGACGGAAATCATGATCTGCTCGAGACCTTCGATACCAGCGGCACGTTCGAGAATCGCCTGCATCATGCTCCGTCCCATCCCCTTGCCTCGGGCGCCCGCGCTGAGATACACACCCCAAACGCGTCCTTTGTGGCGAGACTTGAGTCCCTTCTCGCGATAAAAGCCGGCACTGCCGACGAGTTGATCACCGGCAAAGGCACCCACGACGAAATTGCTTTCCGGGTCAGAAGATATTCGCCGGGCTACATCCATGAGACCCAGGCCGCGGTGCTCCTCAGCTGACGAACCGAACGCGTCCGGATCGCGCTCCAGCGCTTCCAGCCGGATTTTCCAATACGCACTCGCGTCGTCGGCGTCAAGAAAACGAATTTGCATGGTCAATCGCCACTCATCTGCTTTCCGCTCCGGCACACCGCGCAATATCCGCCAATCTCCAGGCGCGAGACTACCACGCGAAAGCGGCAGTCCTTTTCCACTTGCTGTTTGAGTTTGTCGAACATATCGCTTACGAACTCGGTGATCTTTCCGCACCGCAGACAGGCCATGTGAATATGGTCACGGTTGAGCTTGCGTTCGTAGTAGTGCCCTTCGCCGTGAATGTGCATGAGGTCGAGCTCGTCGATCAAGCCGTGCCGCTTCAGCAGCCGCAAGGTGCGATAAACGGTGCTGCGGTCGACGCTGGCGTCAATCTTCTGCGCCTTGCGCAAAACCTGGCTGGCGTCCAGATGCTTGCTGGCCGTTTCCATCACGCTCAGGATGGCGCGCCGCTGCTGCGTCATGCGAATTCCGCGTTGAGCGAAGTGCGCCTGCAGGCGGCCCGGAATTTCAGTTTGTGGAAGTGGCATGTGGGCGGTCTCCTATTGTGGCAAGTAGTCGCAAGGCTGGTGCGACGAAATCTTACCCGCGAGCTTGACGGTGTCGAGGTCCATCCGGCAATATCATTAGCGTATTGCAGATGCGACTCTGTTGCAACTAGCCGTTGCGGACACTGTCTTGATGAAAATAGGAATCAACCAAAAGACTGATCCACTTTTTCAGTAGTTGCGACTAAGTCGTAACTGGAGATTGTATCAGTTTTCCTAGAGTCGTTTGGCAAAGGAAGCTGTGATTCCCC
>JBAVAV010000240.1:0-3607 GCA_049585895.1 Candidatus Sulfotelmatobacter sp.
GTTCATGATTCCCTCAGAAATTACTGCTGAGGTCTCACCGCGAAACGGTAAAGTTCCGGTTGCCATTTCGTATAGCACCGCGCCAAATGAGAACAAGTCAGTGCGTGCGTCCAATTCCTTTCCTCGCACTTGCTCGGGGGACATGTAGGCGACGGTCCCCAACGCAGTTCCCGGGCTGGTCAAGTGTTGTTCGTCCATCGAGCCGGTCTGTGTGCCAGCCGCTGCGATCTGGCTGGCAGAACTCGTTGGAGTCACGACTTTCGCCAACCCAAAATCTAGAATCTTCGCGTGGCCTCGTTTGGTGACAAATAGATTGGCCGGCTTGATGTCGCGGTGGACTATGCCTCCGGAGTGAGCGGCATCCAGTGCGTCGGCAATCTCGATGGCCAGCGTTAAGATTAGGTCGGTTTCCATCGGTCGCCCCGCGATGCGATGCTTCAGCGTCAGGCCATCCAGAAACTCCATGGCGATGAAGGTCTGGCCATGCTGGTCGTCAATCTCGTGGATGGTGCAGATGTTCGGATGATTCAGTGCGGAAGCCGCCTTGGCTTCGCGCTGAAAGCGGCTTAGTGCCTGTGCGTCTTTGGCTACATCGTCGGGCAGGAATTTCAGGGCAACGAAGCGGCCAAGCTTGATGTCCTCGGCCTTGTAAACCACACCCATGCCACCACCGCCCAGTTTGTCGACGATGCGGTAGTGCGAGATTGTTTGGCCGATCATGGAATCGCACAATGGTAGGCATGATGCGAGGGCAAGTCAATGAAAGTCATGGACTTGGCGGTTGCTCAAGTGGATGGTTGTTGAAAAATCGCGATTACACTCACAATGCCGGAATTGGCTCGTCAGTGGGCCGCTGGTCGGCAATCCGGAAACTGAGCCACCGCCAGTCTCACCACTATCCCTACCCGCACGGCTATGTTACAGTTTTCCTCCTTATGGCAAGCCTCCCCCAGAATCCTTTTCCGGACCCCGAGCCCGGACCGCTCTACTGCCCCAACTGCGCCGAAGAAGTGACAGATCCTCTGACCTGCGGGGACTGCGCCTCGATCCTCTGCCGGCGCTGTGGCACGGCGCTGGAGAATCCGGACGAACTCGGAATCGGATAATGGATTCACCCACCACCGCTCCAGCTTCTGACGCCGCCGCCTCGACCACGCAGCCTTCCCTGGTTCGCGGTCTCAGCCTGCTGGATTCGGTGCTGCTGCTGGTCGGCGGGATTATTGGCTCGTCCATTTTTCTTACCGCAAAAGACATCGCTGCGGCTCTGCCCCATCCGGTGCTTTTTCTGCTGGTCTGGGTTCTGGGCGGCGCGATTTCCATGTGCGCCTGCTTCGCCTTTGCCGAACTGGGGTCGATGTTCCCCGAGGCCGGCGGTCAATATGTTTACCTGCGCGAGGCCTACGGGGAATTGCCCGCATTTCTCTATGGATGGATGCTCTTCAGCGTCGCCAACGGCGGTTCCATCGCGGCGCTTGCCGTAGGTTCCGCCGCATATCTCGGCGGCATCATTCCAGGCATTTCACAGGAGCACGTGGTGCTCTCGGTCGCTGGCATCGTGCTGACTCGCGCTCACGTCATGGCTTTGATCATGATTGCGGCCGTCACCTCGATCAATGTCGTCGGACTGCGGCGGGGCGCGTTACTGCAAAACGTCGCCACCTGGGCAAAGTTCACCGCAATGGCGGCATTCGTGATTCTTGGTTTCGCCATCGGCAAGGGCGACTGGCGCCACTTCACCACGCAAGAGTGGGGCACGGTTCACGGTCTGACCATGGGCATGGGGTCGGGACAACTCCTCTCAGCATTCGGTGTCGCGTTAATCGCCGTCTTCTGGGCCTACGACGGATGGGTCTATATCACCTGGGTCGCCGGTGAAGTGAAGGAACCGCGCCGCAATGTGCCGCTGGCGATGGTGCTGGGGGTTCTGATCGTCGGCATTGTTTATGTCGCCATGAACATGGCTTACGTGTATGCTCTGCCAATTACCGAAATCGCCAAACATGAGACCATCGCCCACGCGGCGGCGGTGGCGCTTTTCTCGCCCGCGGCAGCGGTATGGCTCTCGGCAACGATCGCCGTTTCCTGCTTCGGCGCGCTGGCCTGTGCCGTCCTCAGCAGCGCGCGTGTGTATTACGCCATGGCAGTGGATGGCGTTTTCTTCCGGCAGATGGCGAAGGTTCACCCCCGGTGGCGCACCCCCGCTTTTGCCCTTATCGGACAAGGGGTTTGGGCAGGAGGCCTCACCCTTAGCGGCCGCTACGACCAGCTCTACACCTATGTGATGTTCGGGATGGTGCTGTCGTACACGCTCACAGTAATTGGCCTGTTTCTTCTGCGCTGGAAGCGTCCGGACATTCCCCGCCCTTACCGCTGCACCGGCTATCCCTGGTTGCCCGCTATTTATGTGCTGATCGGCGCAGCGTGGACCATCAATACCGTCATCACGCGCCCCAAGGAAGCCTTCTGGGGAACCGCGATTGTGCTCGTGGGCGTGCCAGGATATCTGTACTGGAAGCGAAGCAACCGGCCAGGCTCAGTTCCGCGCTAGCAGCCCCTTATGGCAGCTGTAACCGCCGTAACTTTGTCTTGCCGCCCTGAGTTGCGGTACCTTGGTGTAGTCGTCATAGATATGTCTTCGTTTGCGCCCTCGCGTCTTTCTCAGGGAGAAGAGTTATGAGCCGCTCCACTGCGCTCCACCTGTTGCTCGTCGTTTCCGTCGTTGCGGGCTTGTTCACAGGCTGCTCGCGCGATCCCAACGTCCGCAAGCAGAAATATCTCGAGAGTGGCAACCGTTACCGTGACAAGGGCAAGGTCTCCGAGGCCGCGATTCAATATCTGAACGCCCTTCAGCTCGATCCCCGCTTTGCAGAGGCACACTATCAGTTAGGCGAAACTTATCTCAAGATGGGAGACCGAGGCCGCGCCTTTCAGGAGCTCTCTCGCACCGTGGAACTGGCTCCCGATAATTATCAGGCGCACGTTGACCTGGCCAATCTCCTGGTTACAGGACGCAATTCCGACGGTTCTGCGAACCAGGATTATCTGAAGCAAGCCCGGACCCACCTGGACATTCTGCGCGAAGAACAGCCCAACAACCCTGCCACTTATGAAGCCTGGGCCAACTATTACTCCGCCGACAAGAATCTGGGTGCGGCCATGCAGGAGATGCAGAAAGGCATTGCTGCGGATCCTAGCCGCTCGGAATCGTACTTGAACCTGGCGCTTCTGCAGCTTCGTTCCAATCTCTACGATCAGGCCGAGGTTAACTTCAAGAAGGCCGCTGAAACCGGCCCGAAGGCGATGAATGCCCAAATGGCGCTGGGCGGCTTCTACCAGTCGCGCAACCGTCTGCCCGAAGCCGAACAGCAGTTCAAGCACGCCATCGACGTCGATCCCAAGGATCCGGCTCCCCGCGCCGCCTATGTTCGCCTTCTGATGGCCCAGGGCAAGAAAGCCGAAACCGAGGCGTTCCTCAAACAGACCAAGAACGACCTGCCCGACAATTCCGAAGGCTATCGCATGCTGGGCGACTTTTATTACGCCAGCAACGATCTCGAGAAGGCCACCGCCGAATACGGATCGCTCTACCACGATCACCCCAAAGACC
>JBAVAV010000241.1:0-2094 GCA_049585895.1 Candidatus Sulfotelmatobacter sp.
TCCGCGCGTCCACCGCCTGGCGGCGCAGCGCCAGCCGAGGCCAGCCGGCGCTACGGCCGTAAAAAACGAACCCTCCCATCATTGGGTCGAGCAAAAGCGTACGCCTGACCCGAGAGGCCGCTGTGACGGGGGTCACAGAATGCCGCTATACCGCACCAAAGGCGGGATGTGGTTGGCCGGACGGCCCTGACGTACGACGGTGCCCAAGCACCTTAACCAAGCAATGAGAGCGCTGTTCCGCCGCCTACATTTGCCTCAATCAGGCGCAGCGGCTACTCACCGGGAGGGTGTGCAGGAGGAGACGCGATCATGGCAAAACAACCAACCGACAAATCAGCCCGCAAATTCGATGTGATGGCTGCTGGCCTTTCAGCCGAGGCGCGCGACGCGGTGAATGCAGCCTTCGACGCGATGTCGACGTGGCGCACGGAGACAGTCAACGCCAGCGAGAAAAACTTTGAACAGGTTATCGAGAAGATATCTGCGGCGGCACGGGCATTGGGTTGGCCGGACCAAATTGTTGATGCCACGCGCTCGCAAATGCAAATCCTGACCCAAACCCAAATCCAAATGATGGATCAGATGATCGACGCCTGGGAGGAGCAAATCAAATCCCCCGACCCATCGGCGATGCTGTCTAAGCTAAAGTCATTGTCTGGTTTCGGTGCGGCGGGGAGTTGGCCAAATCTCGCTGAGGTCTCCACGATGAACCCTATGCAGTTCATCGAGCAGTGGCAAAAGGTGTGGTCGGACGCCATGGCGTTTTGGACCAAGGCTGCCAGCTCGCAGTGGCCCCGGACCGGAACGTAACGAGACGACGTCCATGCGCGGGGGTCGCTCTATGGCCCGAACAATAGCGTTCGTCCTATGCAGTGCCGCATTGGGCGCGTGCTCTGTGCTTCCAGGACTCGGGTCGTCGGACACACCGAAACTCGCATTCGAGTCGAATCCGCCCGGTGCCAATGTATTCCTGTCCCCCGGCAACGCGAGTTGCAAGACGCCCTGCTCGGTCGCTGCTCCCGAGAAGAGCGGCAGCTACAACGCTATGTTCATCCTGGCTGGTTACATTCAGCAAACGGTCCCGGTCCGCGTTACCTCAGCAAAAGAGCACTGGTACTCTTCCGAGGTCGTCGAGATCAGCCCCAATCCGGTCACGGTAACGCTCAAATCGGAGAATGCTTCTCCGCAATCGCGAGGACGATAGCCCACCGCCTCGCATGTCGGCAGCGGCGGGCCGCCGATCGAGCGCCGAGGTTGCGTATCGCCTGTCTATTCGCTATTCGCCAGCCACTTGCGCCATCTTTGCCGGACGCCTGTATGCCCCTGACCAAAGCTTCCGCCTATCGCGCATATGCCGCCGCGAGCCTCGCCAATGCTGAATCAGCGATAGACAGCAAGAGTCGTGATGTCCACTTAGCCATCGCCGAGCACTTTTACCTGCTTGCCGAGGACGAAATTAGCCGCTTGGATCCTAGGCAGCCAAACCGTCCAGCCCTCGATGAGCTCAGTCGATCCCGATCGCATGCGGGTTCTGGATCCTCATTCCCGCGAGAGCCGCCACCCCCTGTCGAGCACTCCCTCGCATTTCAAGTGACAAGATACCAGTCTGCGCCGCAATGGCAGATCGTGTACGCGGCAACGCCGTATCGAAGAAATGAAAATGCCTCTGACGCCACTCCGTGACCGTCTGGTGCTCCAACCTACACCCAGGGTTCCCGGCAACCTGGCAAGGTAATTTTTTTCGGAACGCGTCAGGCGTTGGCGCAACTCAGCGCGGATCTCGCATCACGATCAGACATGGGCCCGGCGATCCCTGATAGGTGCTCGGCTGCCACACGATAGAATGGTGGCGCTGCGGGGGCCGCCGGCTGAACGGACTAGCTGGGGTCTATCTCGACCGCGTCAGCGATTGGGATAAGCGTCGCTCCCTGCCTCTGGCGAGACTCGCAAGGGAATAGAAAACACAAACTCTGTTCCGGGCTCACGGGCGCGCACCACCACCTTCGCATCCAGCTGCTCCGCAAATGAATTAACGATCCGCATGCCAAGTCCTTTGGCTTCGTGGAGATCGAAGTCTGCGGGCAGCCCGGCGCC
>JBAVAV010000242.1:0-1727 GCA_049585895.1 Candidatus Sulfotelmatobacter sp.
CTTCGACGATGTGTTGTTTGGTAAAGCCGTGAGTTCTGAGGCGCTCCACGTCAAACCGTTGGCTCGATCCGCCGGACAGGCTCGCAAGTTTGCGAGATTCGTCCAGCAAGGCCTGATCTTTCTCCGATAGCCCACTCTGACGATGATCTTCGACGATCTGGTCGCACTCTTCGAGTGGAATTCCGAGTATGTTCAATACCTGGCTATGGAGGGTGGCGCAGTATGTGTTCAGGTTGGAGGCGGAAATCGCCAACAGAATGCACTCCTTTTGAACACGATTCAGCCCGTCTTCCGGAAGCAGAATGGCTTCGAGCAAACCCACTTCCGCATCCAGAAATTCTCGAACGTCGCTCTGTGGCCGGTAAAGGTTCGGCAAAAACCCGTATTGTTCACGAAGTATGGCGCAAGCGGGAGAATCGGCACCTGAACTTGAAGCTAGGCCAAGATGCGGCCCTGATGCCTTCGGCCAATCAGCTGGTTTGGGTACATTCAGAAGTTCGCCAGGGGCTGGCGATCCCAATTCCTGGTCAAGCTCTGGGCGTAGCCCGCCCGCCAAAGTGCAAAGAATGAGGCCCAAAGCGGTCGTGACAACGGCCTCGAGAATAGCCCTTTCGTCGAATCCGGAAGCCTTGAGCGCCTCCACATCCCTCCCAGAAACCCAAGGGCCATGTTTTGCGAGTTTGAGGGAGAAGTCGAAGAGCGCAGAGCTGCGGTCGGGCAAAGCATGAAGGGCCTGTCCAAAGAGCGCCCGGCAATAATCGCTGCACCGGACCGTGGCAACACCCCTAAGAATCGTGTCTTTCTGGGCCCTGCTCAGCCTTCCCTGGCGAACCAGCACTGTATCGACGAGCCGCTGTTCCGCGTCGACGACATGTGGCAGGGCACTCTGCGCCTGAAACAGGTTTGGCAGAAATCCATACGCTGCAACCAGTTGCGGATATGAACCCTGGGGTACGTCAGAGGTGTTCGCAGGCTGGCTCATAAACAATGAAAATTGGCCAGCCAGTATATCGCGAGATTCTCCCGCTGACCCTTACGTCTTGGAACATCAACAATACCCTGGTGTAAACTACGCCCACTGCTTTGGGGGTTGTGCTATGAGCTATTTACGGAACCAGCCGTACGACGAGAAGGACTTTCCGGCGTTCGCCGTCATAAGAGAACAGTTGGGATTTCTGCCCAATTTCTTTCTCGCTCAAACCGCACGTCCGGACATGATTGATGCTGAAATGACCTTGACCGGGAATCTCCTTCTCAAAGAAGGCGCGCTTGCGCGAAGGCAAAAAGAATACATTTTTCTGGTATGTTCGGCGGCAAACCTCAGTACCTATTGCGTAACCGCACATTGCGAAATAGTGCGCATGCTCCGTCTTGAGGGTCCGGAGCCCGAGCAGATCGCGATCGACTACGTTCACGCCAAGATTCCGGTCGCTGACAAGGCTCTGTTGAACTTCTGCAGCAAGCTCAACGGCCAAGCTTCCAAAATCGGACCGAGCGATGTCGAAGCCCTTCGTACCTACGGCTTCAGCGAGCAGCAAATCCTTGAGGCCGTTCTCCTAGTAGGCTGGGCAAAATTCGCCAACACAGTTGCGTTTGGGCTCGGAACCGTGCCTGACTTTGAAAATCGAAGAATCGCGGAAGAATTAGGGAAGGCTCGAGCCGAAAATCGTGAGACCCAGGTTCCTGCCTAGGCGAGGGATGAAGAACATGCACCTCTTGCTTCCCCC
>JBAVAV010000243.1:0-6869 GCA_049585895.1 Candidatus Sulfotelmatobacter sp.
GGCTTACTCCGTTCGGTCCCGTGCGCAGCAAGGGATACCAAGCGGCCTGCCGATGAAAATCGCCCGTTACGTGATCGAGCAAGACTGCCGCGATCGCGATCGCGCGCCAGCCATCCAGCGTCGGGAGATAGCCCGAACTGAGCTTAGAGAATTTCGTCGACGGGACGGAGGAACTCATGGGGAAGTGAAAAGCCTCACTGAGACGCCTGCAGCAAACGCACGCAGTATGGCGTCCCCTCGATATGCTGCCATCCCGCAGGAATTCCGGGCGGACAGAGTGGACACGAAGTCACCACCAGCTTCGCGTGAGCCTGGCCAAACACGCTATACACGTTTTGCTGCACCGCTTCGGGGGCGTTCCAGAACTCCGTGGAACCGTGGTTCCCGCCCATGATTTCGGCCACGATCCGCAGCTTCGCCAAGTGTGCCCAATAGGCGCCGGTTCCATCGCCGATTACGGCAACTTTGGTTCCGGGTCCTGCCCCCATCCGCCAAAGCTGTTCGGCAGCGGTTACATCCTGCACAGTCGAGTTGGGGCCCTGACCGGGTATCGCAAGATGGTGGGTGACGACTCGAACGGTATAGTCCGCCGTGGCCAATGCCATAGTAAGAAACACGGCCACCGCGGTGTAGCCCGCGGCTCTTTGAGCATCCGGGCGGAGCCGCACCGCCGCCAGCAGGCCTAGAAACAGCACCAGGACAAAACCCGCGAGATAACGGTCGTTTTCAACCAGAGGAAGGTAAAGCCCCATGCCGACGATCGACACCGCGAGCACGGGCCACAGCTTGCGCAAGCCGATCAGCCACAGCTCTCCACCGAGCAACGCGAGGACGATGACGCCGGCGACCAGCTCCGGCCGGGCGCGAAACAACAAGCGGACCTCGCTTGGGACAGTCCCGGCAAGGACTTCCAGTTGAGGCTTCAGCTTGAAGTGCCACTGTAACCCCTCATTCCAATACGACGGGTCAGTCCACGGCGGATAGGTACCAACGACCGGGCCATCGAACTCAAAAACCGGAGGATGCTGCAGCAGTTGGCGCGTGGGATGCACGGGCGTCCCGCTCCCCGGGACCTCTCCCTGCCAATTTCTCCAAAAAGTCCGGGGCGAGACATACCACGCATAATTCATTTTGCCCGAATCGCCGAATGTGAACCTTCCTTTTTGGTTCGACAGCATGAAGATCAGTGGAGCACAGGTGCACAGAAAAACCACACACGCCACAACCATGCCGCGTCCCCAACCTGAACTCGACCGTTTCCACCAATAGGCCATCACCAGTGTCGCAAGTCCCAGAGGGAACAGGATTGTTTTCATCCAGTATCCAATGCCAAGAATCAGGCCGAACACTGCAAACTTCCAAAAGGCGTCGTTTTGCCGGAAATTCAGCCGAAGGCGCATCAACATTCCTGACATGAGGCAAACGCATGCCATCACGGCCAGGTCCGGTGTGACGTAGAACGGCGGCGTCACTTCCAAAGCAATCCACCAAAATATGGGATAGGCCATGAGAGTCAACGCCCATTCCGGCAGAGCCTCACCGTCATCGGGAGTTGCTGGAGACGTTCTCTCGCGATCGAACGCGCGCAACCTGTGCAACAGGAAGCGAAAGGCGAACAGCGCGACGATAAAAACTCCCGCGTTGACCAGGCAAACCAGAGGAAATTCCCACTCCGGTGAAGGTTTTGCTATCCCAACAACAAGCCCGATCGTCCATGGGTACAAAGGGCTCCACCAGGCGTTGACAGCGTTCGCCCAATCGTGACGAAAGAAGGCGTTCCCTACATCCAGGTAGGACATGCCATCGGGATCCATCGCATAACGGCCCACCCATGCATGCAAGAGCCCTAAAGCGACGCTCACAAGCATCAGAACGCGTTCCAGTGCAGCTCTCGAAGCAACACGGTTTGGCATCACTGGTACCCGGCCCAGGTAGTCAGTCGATGCGGGAATGTTTTCAGGTAGCCGGGCTCACTTAGCCGCCGGATGAGGAAGTATTCGTTGATGGGACGATCATCCTGCAGAGCGGGCGCTCTTGGGTCTTCCTGAAGAATACTGGCAACGGATACTTCCGCGTCCAGAACAGTCTGGAACTGTTGTTCCGGGGTGGCGGCCGGTCCCCATTCCATCAGGTCGTGGGCAGCGTCCGGGGGCAGGCGTTGAGCCAACTGCGCAGCCGTTGCGGAAGCGATGGGAGTCATGCTGGCGAGAAAGTGATAACCCACTCGCTCGAAGTCGCGCAAGGCACGAACATACGGAAAGGACTCTTGCAGGGCTCGCGCTACCGACGCCTGGGTGGCCGCATCTCCTCCGGGCAGCCATTGCTGAAGAATTCCCCCGGGTTGTAAGTGTTGCCGGGCGACTGCGTAAAACTCCCTGGAGTAAAGCAAGCTGGATGCCGCCGCTCCTACGGGTGGCGGCGGATCGATCACGATTACGTCATATTTTTCCTGAGTGCGTTCCAGGAACGAGCGCCCATCGTCGATCACCACCCGGGAAAACGGAGAATCCAAACCGACTGGCCCGTGCGGGTGAAAGAAAGAAAAGAGCGCTGGCACACTGGGAACCAATTCAACGGCGGTCGACCGGATATGCCAGGAAAGAGCAGAGCGATGACTCGTGCCCATGCCAAAGCAAATGATGAGCGCATTAGCGGGAGGCCGTGGCAGGAATGCCAGAGGCAGGTGTGCCATCATCTTCGTGACTGGCGTCAGGGTTGTGATGCCCACACCGTTGATCAAGAGGCGCTTGCCGTGGCCGGAACCGGTGGCGATCACGGTTGCAGTGTTGTCGCGCAGCACTTTGCGCGGGACAAACTGCTGCTCAAAACCTTTGGCAAAAACCGCTAACGACAGCGAAGCGATCACCAGGACTGCGTATCCCACCAGGCTTCCAGACAGCTTGTAACTCCGCCGTAACGGACGCAACAGCAAGCCGGCGGCAAACCATGGCAGCGCGTATAGACAGAGCGCCCACCGCTCACCCACCAAGGGAAGCAGCACGAAGCCGGAGACGAGCGGCCCGATTACACAGCCGACGATGTTTACTGCGTACGCACGGCCGGCGAGGTCTGGGTCACCCAAAGAGTACAAGTCTACAATCATCGGTGTGACAAATCCGGTAATCGCTGAAAATGGCACTACCCCGAGCCACACCTGAAGCATGGCTGGTAATCGCAACTTGGGATCGACCGCCAGGAACGGGAGTAATACTGAAAACCCAAGCACCGCCCAGAGCAGTCCGCTTTCAAGGTACTGTGCCCAGCCTTTGCGGCGGTAAAACCACGATCCCAGATATGTCGCATACAAATAAACAGCAAGGATGGTGGCGAAGGCATAGACCACAGTACCCACCGATGGGGTGTAGAGCCTTATCCATATCACCTCTGCGCCCATGCTAGTGAGCCCAGTTCCAAACAGTAGCCAAAGCAACTCTTTGGCCGGGCCGCTGGTCGCTTTCGCAATCCGATTTTCAGGCCCGCGGTCTCGGGGAGTGCGGTTTTCGGGCTGGGACGCGAGATCACTCCCCATCGCTCGGAAATGAGTCAGGGTCAGCCCAAAGGCGCACGCGGCCAGCGAAAAGTTCAGGGCTGCTCCCACGTACAGAGTCCGATGAAATCCAAGGAGTTCAATCAGTAACAGCGGCACAGTGGCCCCGCCGACCGCGCCAAGAACATTCGCCAGGTAAAGATAGCTGAACGAACGGCCGCTATGCGGGCCAAATCCGTCTCTTATGGCCATCATGGCAAAGGGAAATGTAGCTCCCATGCACGCGCACCAGGGAACGAGGGTGATGAGAATCCATGCCCCGGAAGTCAGGTAATGACCTGCGGAAGACAACGAGAATTCGCCGGTAGCGTGGCGGAGGAGTTGTCTTCCCAAGAACAGTTGGACAGGCACGGTGAGCGCTGCAAGCCCGATCAGCAGTTCTGTCATGGCATACAGCCGCGAGACAAGGAAATGGATCTGATTCTCGTAACGACGGGTGAGATATCCGGCCCCCCATGAGCCCAGGCCCAAGCCAATCATGAACGCTGATAGAACAATGGAGACCAGGGCGGTGGTTACACCAAATTGAGCCATCGCGAGACGAAGCCAGACGATTTCGTAGAGGACGCTGCAGAACCCCGAGGTTAGAAAGAAAACGAAGTACCAACGCAAGTGTCTTGGGTTTTCCACGGTGCGTCAGTCTATCTCACGCAACGCAAGCCTCTCAAGTTAGCGGGTTTGCTTCTGCATTGATATATCGCCAGCTACGGCACAGTATTGTTCCTGGTGTACGATCTATTCGTCTTTTCTAATCCACTATGAGACTTGCACAGATCGCCTCTGCCCTTCACCTCCGCATAGAAAACGGCTCGCCCGACCTGGAAATCATCGGCCTTAATGGCGTGGAGGAAGCCGGGCCGGGGGAACTGACGTTCGTCTCCAATCCCAAATACGCCGCGGCGGTGCGTTCCACTAGGGCCTCGGCCGTGATCGTTGCCGAGGACTTCCCTGCTATTGCTGCGGCTATGTTACGGGCCAAGGATCCTTATCTCAGCTTCGCTCGCGCTCTCGAACTCTTCCACGAACCCGTTCGCTACGCTCCGGAGGTGCATCCGACGGCCGTCATCGATCCTACGGCGAAGATTGGAGCGCACGCGCACATTGGGCCTTATGTTGTTGTCGAGGAAGATGTCGAGATCGGCGCCAATGCCGTGCTGCTCGCACACGTGGTGATCTATCGCGGAGTGAAAATCGGCCCGGGCTTTTTCGCTCACGCACATTCAGTGGTCCGCGAGAATTGCCGCCTGGGCAGCAACGTGCTGCTGCAGAACGGCGTGGTCATCGGCGCCGACGGCTTTGGCTTCGCCAAGACGGCAGAAGGACGCTGGCACAAGATTCCGCAACCCGCGCCGGTCGTCATCGGAGACGATGTGGAGGTCCAGGCCAACTCCTGCATCGACCGCGCCAGCGTGGGTGAAACACGCATCGGCCGCGGCACAAAGGTCGACAATCTGGTTCAAGTCGGCCACGGCTCGCGTGTCGGCGAAGACGCGCTGCTGTGCTCCCAAGTTGGCCTCGGTGGTTCCAGCGAAATTGGCGACAAGGCAATTCTGACTGGGCAGGTGGGCGTGGTTGGACACTGCAAAGTGGGCGCCGGCGCGATTGTAACGCCACAAAGCGGTGTCGCAAATGATATCGCGGCTGGAGCGCTGGTCAGCGGAGCTCCCGCGGTCGATCACAAGTTGTGGCTGAAGTATTCCGCGCTGCTGCCGAAGCTTCCGGAGATTGCGCGCGCGCTGCGTGCGAAGAGAGCGAAAGAATAGGAGCCGCCGCGGTTGTCGGATTTTTCTACAACACCGTGGCCCTGGCGGAAATGCCTGGAGCGTCCCCCAAAGCAAGCCATTCGGAATCAATTACGAGGGTTTGGCCGGACTACTTCTTTTCGTCGCCATCCCGGATACAGATTGCCAATCGAATAGGTGAATCCAGTGAACACATGACGATGCGGTCCACCAGATGTGAGTCCTGCCTCAAACCCTCCGTCGATTACGAAACGAGGTGAGACGCTGTAAGTAAGCGCCCACAGCGATGAGGCAAATCCGGGCGCAATCGCCTTCAGCGACGTGTCACCATAAAGCTCGCCTGTGAACTGAAGAGCGCCGCGAATCGCGCGCGAAAATGCCAGGTTAAACTGAGAATTCTGATCAAAGCCCGACATCTGCTCCCGCCCGATCAGGAAACGCGTGGCGTTGAAATCAAAATGGAAGCCTGCGATGTCCCTGCTCGCCAGAAAAGTAAAGGAATGATCCACGCGTCCAGTTCCCAACCCCTTTGCCGCGCTGGCCCAGGGAATTTTGACAGCGTAAGCGAAAGCCAGCGTCGGTACTTGCTTCGTCTGTTTGTAAAACCGGATCTGAGGCCCGAGCCAATTGTCGCCGAAACCGCGGCTGGTGCCGCCGGCATTCGTCTGCGAAAGGAACGACGTGGTGTTCCAGCGCAACTCCACATCACACAGCACCGCGAACTTTACGAGACCGCTGAGCGAAGTCTGGCGAACACCTTCCCGCGGCCATATGCGATCCCAGCCATATTCAAGCTCCAACACCCCGTATTGCGTAATGTCAGCCGGATTGGCGACAGTAGGCCGGTTGGGATTCGCGACAATGGAGTCCGCATAGCAGCCCGTCTGTTTTCCCATCCACTGTCCCAGGGCTGGCGTATTCGCGGCAAAGCAAATGATTCCCGCCGCGATCACTTGCCACACCCGCACTAAATCATTACGCACGGCTCAAATATCTCATGCCTTCGGGTCTTGCCCACTGATGGCATGCCTCCTGAAGTCAGGTAGGAGTTCTAAACTCGCGCGGCAGGCTACTCTCGATCGCGGAGCGCACTTTTTCCATCAGGCCTTCCCGGCTGCCAAAATCGTTGGGCTCAATCGGCGCGTGAAAAATCACCTTTACTACGCCCGGGCTGATGGCGAACCTTCCCTTCGGCATCAATTCATGCGTGCCTACAATGGTCACCGGCACCACCGGAACGCCGCACTCCATCGCCAGATAAAACGGGCCCTTCTTGAACGGGAGCAACTTGCCGTCGAACGAGCGTTTGCCTTCCACATAGATTGTCATGCTGATTCCCTGCTGCACCACTTCCTTCGCGGCCCGCACCGCATCGATGCCCGCATCACGATTGCCGCGGTTCACCGGCACCAGCGACGCCATGCGCATGGCCTTGCCCAAAATCGGAGTTCGGAACAGTTCCTTCTTCACCATCACGGAAGTGCGCCCTGGAATCAGGGGAATCTGAATCGGCGGGTCCAGGTTCGACACATGATTGGTCATGAAAATATAGGTGCGGGCCGCTTCCAGTTTGTGGAGTC
>JBAVAV010000244.1:0-3399 GCA_049585895.1 Candidatus Sulfotelmatobacter sp.
GAGCGTAGCCGGTCTTGCTGTGATCGAATGCCTTGATATCCAGTTTGGTAAGGATGAAATCCTCGCCGTTGTGTTCGGAGTGGCAAGTCACACATTTTGAACTGGAACCTCGATCGATATTGAATGAAGCATGCAGCCCTTTTCGCTCAGTGACGCGCCAGGCGATTTCTTCGTGACATGAGAGGCATTTGAATGTGGCTTTTCCGGTGGATAGTTCATGGCAGCTGGTGCAGTCGGTGGCGCCATTGATCGACTGATGAGCCCGGGAAAGAGGGCCGGGAGAAATTTGTGACGCGGCCGGAATGGAAGCCCACAAAATGCCAAGCACAAAACATCCTAGGATTGCTGGTTTTGGGAGACGACGAGCGGTCTCGGCAAAGCAAGTAATTAACTTCGTGGTTCCGATTTCGAGATCGGAGAAGATCGCCGATCTACACGGGCGCCCGATGCGCCGAGTGAAGTTTCGGATTACGCGCTCAGAGAGTTTCTGCGCTCCCTGAGCGTGCCCTCCGTTAACACCGCCGTTCTGGCGGTGCAAAGCCACTATTCCGTTGCCTCCGCAGCTTTGTCAGCTTCGTCAGCAGCTTCGTCTTGCGCATCGAATCGAGCGAGCTTTCGCAGGGACTTCTGATACGACGGCAGGTTGATCGTGGCACTGACGGCAACCCCGTCGGCATCCAGCGTCACCGATACTGGATCGGGTACATCCAACAGACCGGAGCAATCCAGAATGTCGTAACTGGCCGCGAAGCGCTGCGCCATGAAGGTGAACATCGAATTCGCGGCGGCGGCGACTGGAGACGGTTTACCCGTGAGGAGTACCTGATTGAGCAAGAGCCTGTCGGGCGCGATCTTCAACATGCGCCGGCAGTAACGCGCGGTATCGCCTTGCTCAATCAGTCTTGCCACAGGCTGACCTACACCCTGCCGGTAGGCGTTCATCTTGGCCAGGTTGAGCGTTCCATCCGGGTTCAGGACCATGGGGTCGCCGGCCGGAATCAGCGCGAGTGGAGATGCCTGATCGATTTGCGATTGGATCTCATTGAGGGCGAGGCCGGGAACGACCTCACCGGGATCGGCTAGATCCGCAACCTTCCAGGGCACGCAATTCAGGTCGGGATCGAGGAAGCGGTCCAGGAGACCGTTATCGCTCGGGTTGCCGAGCGTGCTTGCACCCGGCAAGGCCAGCGCATTGGCGGCGGTGTTTTGCGCGAGCAATCCATCTGCGCTGATCAAATAAGTGACGGGCAGGTTGTCGCTTTGGTCCTGGTCGACCACAAAAAAGTCTCGGACCGTGGGACAAGGGCGGCCGTCGACGGCGGTTCCGAGCGGAGGAACATGCAGTTGATTCTTGAGGATCGCACGGTGGGCAGCTTTGAAAAATGCCGGAGCATTGCAGTACGAATATTGCCCAAACACGCTGCCCGGCAGGCCGTTCACGCAAGCACTCGCCTTTAGAACTCCCACCGAGGCTCCTTGTTGCACCAGGTTGTCCCCGTTAAATCCGAACCAGAGCGCAACGATCGCGTTGGCGGGAAGAACGGGGGGAATCGGAGCCGCACCGGGCGCCGGGGCGGAACCTGCGTCGATGACCAGGGGGTTGTAGATGGAAATCTGACCGGTGGCAGGATCGAATATTGCGGCTTGCACGAAAGCGGACGACTCCGCATTTGTTTCGTGACAGTCTCCCTGGGCCGGGTCTGTAGCGATGAGTTGGTAGGGGGTCGCGAGTCCCGCAGAACTAAGCGGCGCGGCAGGCACAATGATCGTACAGTTAGGGTTTTGGGCGAAGAGCACTCCAGAGGCGAACAGGAGAAAACTCAAGGAGAGGATTTGACACAGATTGCGAGGTTTCACGACACACTCCTCCTGCACAAAATTTGGGCACAACTTTGGCGTAGGGGCAGATTCGCCTTAATGGGAGATGGGGGAGGTTCGTCGTCCCAATATTCGAGTCGGCCTAAGCGTGGGCTGTTTTAGAAGTCGACGCGAAGCAAACAGCCTTGGTGGCGCTGCGAGGACCTGAGGTCCATCTGACTTATTGACCACGACTCTGGGAAGTTAACTGCAGTCTAGATTTGATTTTGCTTACCGGCAAGGTCTCGGAAAGACATAGCGGGTAGTACAACACGCGAGAGGAAAATGAGCAGGGTGCTCACGCGCATTAGGACATCAAACAGTCGTGAAGATGATGGTTACCGGCTCGGCTACGCCGGTTCGCGCGACAATAAAGACGAGTAAATTCCGAGTGACAAAGTGGAGGAAAAAACGTTGTCAGCAGGCGTTCTTGCTCGTGAAAATCCTCGCCCCAAGGTGTCCTTGCTGGGATGACTCAGGGCCAAACCAGCAGCTTTGCTGGCCTCGTCACCTCCAATATCTACAACGATTCGCCTGCAGCCGATTCTGCTTTCTGCGAAAATCTCCGACGGGGCTACGTTATTCAGCCTATGCTACGACTTCCATCTTGGAGTCGCGATAAATAGCGCTCCATGTTCGGTCAGTACCGCCAGCCGACAACGGCAATGTCGGAATCATCACCAATGCCCTCAACGCCTACCGCAGCATGGCGTTCCAATACGATCAGCTCGATAGATCGATGGGCAGCATCGGCCGTATCTTGCGCGGCCTTGGCTTGCTTGCCAGTAATGTCAAGTTGCCTTTCAACTCTCTTGGCGGACTCAATCGAATCGGCCGCAGCTTGTTTGGGCTTGAGCATTCAGGATGCGAGTCTGCGTCTGCATCTCTCCGAACTGGCGATAGAAAACGACCAGCGTTATAGCACCGACGACAAGCTGGATCTTGTGGAACAGCGAAAATATTCGCAGGCCGAGCCTATTCTTCGCCAGGCCCTTACGTACCGCGAAAAAGGAGACACGGACGATAAATCGCCATATTGATATCGAACGAAATGGTAGAGAGCAGATAGTTAAAGTCTCTTAAGAAAAGGGGCGCGACGACCGAGCAGTTTTCTGGACTGCGTTGATCTGCACTGATCTCCACATGCTGAGACAGGCAGCAGCGGACCTAACCGGGCTGTCTCTTGAAGCGGATCTCACGGGCATACAGCTGAGCCACGAGGGAGAATCGGTGCAATTGTTTCGTCCTGACCGGGCAAACCGAAAGTGTAGACATTGAAATCCTCAGAGGCGGCATAGAGCACTCCGTTCGCAACCGCAGGCGCGGAGAGGACAGACTTGCCGGTTGTGTAACTCCAAAGTTCGGCGCCGGTGCTGGCATCCAGTGCGTAAACTTTATTGTCATAGGAGCCGACATAAACCACTCCGTTCGCGATTGCGGGAGAAGAATGCACATAGCGCCCTGTTGTAAAGTTCCACAGCTTGGCGCCGGTGCTGGCGTTCAGCGCGTACACATTGAAGTCGTCGGAGCCAAAGTAGACCA
>JBAVAV010000245.1:0-3130 GCA_049585895.1 Candidatus Sulfotelmatobacter sp.
GCCATGTACGGCGATGCGGCCACCAAAGAAAACGACTTTGCCTTTCACTACATGCCGAAGGTGGATCGCAACTATTCCTGGACGCAGATCTGGGACAACATGTATCGCGGCTCGGTGAAGGGTATGCTGGCGTTCGGCATGAATGGCGTCGCGATCGGCCCGGACTCGCAGAAAAATATCGATGCGTTGAAGAAAGCGGACTTCCTGGTTGTCGGTGAGATTTACCCCGATGAGACCAGCGAATTCTGGAACTCCCCGGGAATCACGCCCGAGGAAAAGAAAACTATCAACACGACGGTCTATCGCCTACCCTGCGCCGGTTTCGCCGAAAAAGATGGCTCAATGACCAATTCGGCGCGCTGGCTGCAGTGGAAGAACGTTGCGGTTCCTCCACCGGGCGAGGCTCGCCTCGATCAGGACATCGTAGCGCAGATTTTTCTCAAGGTCCGCGATCTTTACCAGGCGCAGGGGGGCAAGTTCCCTGACCCAATCCTGAATCTGACTTGGGGCTACACGAATCCGCAGCATCCTGCTCTCGGCGATTTGGCGAAGGAATTAAACGGCAAGGCGCTCGCCGATCTCACCGATCCCAAGACGCAAGTCATCATCAAGAAGGGCCAGCAATTGCCCGGATTCGCGTGGCTAAAAGATGACGGCACCACTTCCTGCGGGAACTGGATTTATTCCGGATGTTGGACGGAGGCAGGAAATCAGCTCATCCGCCGCGGCACCGAAGATCCGTCTGGTCAGGGCATCTATCAGAACTGGGCATGGTCCTGGCCGGCGAATCGCCGCGTGCTTTACAACCGCGCTTCTTGCGATCCCTCGGGCAAGCCGTGGGATCCGACCCGCAAACAAGTGTGGTGGAACGAGTCAGCGCAGCTTTGGACGGGAAACGATGTGCCCGACTTCAAACCGGACTCGAATCCGAAGGACCACATGGGCCCGTTCATCATGAACCCTGAAGGCATCGGCCGGATCTTTGGCCCATTGGCAGCTTTCGCCGACGGACCCTTCCCCGAGCACTACGAGCCGATCGAGAGCCCGGTGCAAAATGCGCTGCACCCCAACCAGTCGACCAATCCCGTAGTCAAAAAGTTCAAGACGCCGGCGGATAAGTACGCCACCCCTGGCGACGGCTTCAATATCGTCTGCACCACGTACCGGCTTACTGAGCACTATCACTACTGGACCAAGAACAACCAGATGAATGTGCAGCTGATTCCCGAACCGTTCGTCGAGATTCCTGTGGAATTGGCCGCGGAGCTTGGCATTAAGGGCAACGATAAAGTGAAGGTCACCAGTGCGCGCAGCTACTACGTGGCCAAGGCGTTCGTTACAAAACGCATCAAGCCGATGACCATTGACGGCAAGAAGGTCTACCAGATCGGCATTCCGATCCACCAGGGTTATCGCGGTATTCAAGAAGACAAAGACAGGGACGCGCGGACTCTCTTGAACCGGCTCTCACCGACCGTGGTCGATCCCAATGCGTACACCCCGGAATTCAAGGGCTTTTTGGTGAAGCTGGAGAAAGCGTGAAAGGAAATTGAGTGATTGAGCGATTGAGTCATTGAGTGATTTGAAAGCTGCCATATTTTGGGTTTTCAGGTTTCTCAATGACTCAGTCGCTCAATCGCTCAATGACTCAATCTTTATGAGCCAGGCAACTTTAGCAATTCGCAGAATTTCGGGCCACGCTGGAGCCGCACCCGGGGCCGACGTGGAGCGCGACTATCAGGTCTGCAAACTGATCGACACTACGACCTGCATCGGCTGCAAAGCCTGCGAAGTCGCTTGTCTCGAGTGGAACGGATATACCTTCACCGACACGGTCTTCGACAACAGCTATCAAACGATGCCGGAGACCACGTGGAACTACTGGAACCTGATCAAGTTCAACGAACACGAGCGCGAAGACGGCAGCATCACGCTGTTGATGCGCAAAGACCAATGCATGCACTGCGCCGATCCGGGATGCCTGGCGGCCTGCCCCGCGGACGGCGCCATCGTGCAATATACCAATGGCATCGTGGATTTTCGGCAGCAGAATTGTATCGGCTGCGGATATTGCGTCAGCGGATGCCCGTTCGACATTCCAAAGTTCAATCCCGCAACCAAAAAGATGTTCAAGTGCACTCTGTGCGTCGACCGCGTGAGCGAAGGACTGGAGCCGGCCTGCATCAAGTCCTGTCCCACGGGATGTCTCCACTTTGGCAGCAAGGACGACATGAAAGATCTGGCGGAGACTCGCGCCAGGCAGCTACGGGATAACTTCGGCTTCGAGAAAGCGGGCGTCTATGATCCTGCCGGAGTCAGCGGGACCGGCGTCATCTATGTGCTTCATGATGCGACGAATCCCGAGGCGTACGGCGGCCTGCCCAAAGATCCTCGCGTGCCGTGGGTTGTGCGCTTCTGGAAAGGGCCCGCGAAGTGGATTGGAAATCTCGCCATGCTGGGCGGACTTCTCGGCGTGACCCTGCATTACTTGCGCTTTGGTCCGAAAAAAATAGATCCCCGGAACAATGAGAAGGGAGGTCAGCCGTGAGCATTTCTCACGTCATTTCCTCTGACTCGGGCGCGGTAGAAACTCGCGGCGGCCTTCTTCGCTATACGCTGACCGAGCGGGTGAACCACTGGCTCGGCTCGTTCTTCTACGTGTACTGCCTTATTACCGGACTGGCTTTCTGGTCGCCTTATATGTACTGGCTGGCCGCCTTGGTCGGTGGCGGCCCAGCCGCGCGTTTCTGGCATCCCTGGTTCGGTCTGTTCTTCACTGCCTCGACGTTCTGGATGTATCAGATGTGGCACTTCGACATGCTTACCACCGACGCGGACCGGCGCTGGTCGAAGGCGATCAAATACTACATCGAGAACCAGGATGAGAAACTGCCGCCCGTCGGCCGCTTCAACTACGGCCAGAAATTATTCTTCTGGCTTATGTTTTATGGCGTTATCCTGCTGCTGATTTCGGGCGTGGGGCTCTGGTTCGTTGAATCCATTCCTCGGAGTCTGAGTTGGCTGCGTTATCTCGCCGTCACGGTGCATGTAGTCGCATCGCTGGCGACCATCGGCGCGATGATCATTCATGTTTAGATGGGTGCCTTCATGGAACCTGACGCGCTTCACG
>JBAVAV010000246.1:0-3002 GCA_049585895.1 Candidatus Sulfotelmatobacter sp.
GGCGATGTCGTACCTCTACAAGCGCTCCAACCGCATCTGGCACTGGCTCATCAAGCACAATCTGGTCAATCCTGTGTGGAAGCCGCTGGTGGAGATGACGCGCTGGCGGCACGTGCGCTATCGTCGCCGGCTGGCGGAAGGGGAAACGCTTGTCGCCGCACCGGGCCAGGTGGTGTCAGCCGGAGTCTGACCATGGCGAGGCCCCATCTACTTTCGTGGACTTGACCTGCGCTCAACTATCGGCCACCATAGAACTTGCGCGAAACTCGGGCCACGCGAGCCGGCGCGCCGAACTCCCTACAGCTCAAGATTTTGCCCGCAAGTCCCCGCTGCTCAACATTTTGGAATCATTTCACACCCTAAACTCATGATTCCACAAGGTCGGTGGGGGTGGGGGCACTAAGAAATAAACAGCCCAATCGGCAAGCCCCCTTCGTCTCGTCACCCTTCGGTCTGACTGCGGAGCACTGGCCACTGGCCACCTATCCCCGTTAAGATCAGAGAGCAATGAATCCATCTCCTCCCGCCGAAGCCGGAGAAAAAGCTGTGGCCACCTCGCCGTCGCCTCGACCGTCGAACTTCATCCGCGACATCATCCTCGAAGACCTCAAGACCAACAAGTTCAACGGCCGCGTACAAACCCGTTTCCCACCCGAGCCGAACGGCTACCTGCACATCGGTCATGCCAAGGCCATCTGCCTCGATTTCGGCCTGGCTGCCGAGTTCGGCGGACATACCAATCTCCGCTTCGACGATACCAATCCGGAGAAAGAAGAAACCGAATACGTCGAGTCGATCAAGGCCGACGTCAACTGGCTCGGCTTCCACTGGGATGGTTTGTTCTATGCGTCTGATTATTTCGACCAGCTCTACGGGTGGGCGGTCAAGCTGATCAAAGACGGCAAGGCTTATGTCGACGATCTGAGCGCCGATGAGATCCGCAAACACCGCGGCACGCTGACCGAGCCGGGAAAAGACAGTCCCTATCGTGATCGTTCGGTCGCAGAAAATCTGAATCTGTTTGAGCGCATGCGTGCCGGCGAATTTCCCGATGGATCGCGCGTTCTGCGGGCGAAGATTGACATGGCCTCGCCCAACTTCAACATGCGCGACCCGGTAATGTACCGCATCCTGCACGCCGAGCACCACCGCACCGGCAACAAGTGGTGCATTTATCCGATGTACGACTACGCCCACGGGCAGTCGGATTCGCTTGAGAGGGTCACGCACTCGATGTGCTCGCTCGAATTCGCCGATCACCAGCCGCTCTATAACTGGTTCATCGAGCAGCTCGGAATCTTCCCCTCGAAGCAAATCGAATTCGACCGCCTCAGTTTGACTTACACGATGATGAGCAAGCGCAAGCTGCGCCAACTCGTGGAAGAAGGCCATGTCACCGGCTGGGACGACGCCCGCATGCCCACGCTACGCGGCATGCGGCGCCGCGGATACTCGCCGGAAGCGATACGCAACTTCGTGGCCGCCGCGGGGGTTTCCCGCACCAACGGAATTGTCGAGCTGGCCATGCTGGAACACTTCGTCCGCGAGGACCTGAACAAGCGCGCGCCGCGCGTGATGGCAGTGCTGCGCCCGCTGAAGGTGGTGATCGACAACTATCCGAAGGATCAGGTAGAAGAGATGGATGCGGTGAACAATCCGGAAGACGAGAGCGCGGGCTCGCGCAAGGTTCCTTTCTCGCGTGTGCTTTACATCGAGCAGGACGATTTCCGGGAAGTGCCGCCGCCAAAATATTTCCGCCTCACGCCCGGACGCGAAGTCCGCCTGCGCTACGGCTACTTCATTACCTGCACAAGCGTGGTGAAAAACGAGAAAGATGAAGTGGTTGAAGTGCACTGCACCTACGATCCCGCCACGCACGGCGGCAACGCCCCTGACGGGCGCAAGTTGAAGTCAACGATTCACTGGGTGTCGGCGCATCATGCGGTCGATGCGGAAGTGCGCATCTACGAGCACTTATTCACGAAAGAAAATCCGGATGATGCAGAGGAAGGCCATGATTTTACCGCGAACCTGAATCCGCACTCCCTTGAAGTAATTGCGGAGGCAAAGGTCGAGCCTTCGCTGGCGAGGGCCGCTGTGGGCAGCCGCTACCAGTTCGAGCGGTTGGGATATTTTTGTGTTGATCCGGATTCAAAGCCGGGGAAGCTTGTATTCAACCGCACGGTGGCGCTGAAAGATGCTTGGGCGAAGGTGGAGAAGAAGCAGAGCGGGAACGGCTAGAAGCTAGTCGTTTCGCTTCGCAGCCGCCTCCACTCCCGCCAACATCTTGTCCAGATCGGCGCGTGAGAGAAGGCGCCCATTTATAACCACAGCCGCAATCTTCTGTGTGTTCCGAATGTTATCCAGCGGATTCTCATCCAGCAGCACCAAATCCGCAAGCTTCCCCTTCTCGATCGTTCCCAGCCGGTCTTCCATTCCCAAGAACTTTGCCGGGTTGAGCGTGGCGGTTTGCAGCGCCTCCATTGGAGTGAAGCCCGCGGCTACCAATCTCTGGAGCTCCTCATGCAGGCTGAAACCCGGAAAGACATAAACTCCCGCAGGCGTGTCCGTCCCCGCAAGGAACTGAACTCCCGCGCGGTGCATCGCGTTCACCACTTCTAGTTCTTTTGCAACAAAGCGCTTTCGCGTCGCCGAACCGTCGGTGTTGAACTCATGGATGATTTGTTCGGTGAATCGCCTCCACGTCACGTCTTTCCAGTGGGCAGGCACGTACTTCGCGCGCATGTCATGCGTGAAATCGGCTTCGTCAATCAGATTGCCGCCGCGCTCCCACACCAGCGTTGGACACTGCCACGTGTGATTTTTCGCCAGCAGAGCAAAAAGCGCGGCCGCGCGCTCTGGGTTGTAGGTGGAAAGAAACTTGGTCTCGTTCTTGGCTCCCTTCAAGAATTCATCTTCCAGCGGCGAACTGCCTTCGAAAATTCCGATCAGATGCTCAAAACTCTTTTGCCCCGCATTCGAGGCCTCCGATGCCCGTATTG
>JBAVAV010000247.1:0-2295 GCA_049585895.1 Candidatus Sulfotelmatobacter sp.
ACCTCGGTGATCACCCAAAAGCGGCCATAGATGATCGGGTTAAATCCGGCCATAGAGAGATGGCTTAAGACATAGCCGCTGCAGGGGCAGTTAGCCTCTGTGGTCATGAGCAACGTCTTGAGCAGAGAAAAACGAGAGCAAGTCATTGCGCTGGGCCGGCTTGGGTGGTCATTGCGTCGCATCGAGCAGGCGACCGGGGTGCGACGAGAGACAGCCGGCGAGTATCTTCGTGTCGCCGGGATTGCGCTTCGCCGTCCGGGCGGGTGGGGACGCCATGGTCCGGCAAAACCGGCCATCAACCTGATCACCGACTCCGGGAGGGAAAATTCAAAACCGGCCATCAACCTGATCACCGACTCTGAGGGCGGGGATTCAAAACCGGCCATTGCGGTGACCACCGACTTTTTGGTGAAGAAACCGGGCTGTGGACCGGCGAGCCATTGCGAGCCTTATCGCGAACTGATCGCGCAGGAGTTGGAGCGCGGCCGGAACGCGATGGGGATCTGGCAGGACCTGGTCGACAGCCACGGTTTCGACAGTGGCTACCAGAGTGTGCGGCGCTTCGTGATCACGGTGCGCGAATCGCTGGCGCCGGAAGGGCGGGCGATCATCGAAACACCGGTCGGCGAAGAGTGTCAGGTAGATTACGGCACCGGTCCGATGGTTCGCGATCCGGTGACAGGCAAGTACCGGCGCACGCGGCTGTTCGTGCTGACGCTGGGTTACAGTCGCAAGTCTGTCCGTCTTCTCACCTTGCGGTCCAGCTCCCGTATCTGGGCCGAGCTGCATGAAAAGGCCTTCCGTCGGTTGGGCGGAACCACCAGAATCGTCGTTCTCGATAATCTCCGCGAAGGGGTCCTGGCGCCCGACATCTATGACCCGCAGTTGAATCCTCTCTATCGCGACGTGCTGGCGCACTACGGTGTGACCGCGCTGCCCTGCAGGGTGCGGGACCCCGATCGAAAAGGCAAGGTTGAATCAGGTGTCGCTCATGCGCAAAAGACGCCGCTGAAGGGCAAGCGCTTCGAGAGCATGGAAGAGGCGCAGGCATATCTCGATCACTGGGAAGAGCACTGGGCCGACACGCGCATCCATGGCCGCACCAAGCGGCAGGTGGCGGCCATGTTCGCCGAGGAGAAGCCCTTTCTCCAGGCGCTGCCGTTGGAGCCGTTCCGCTATTACCAGTACGGAAAGCGCACAGTCCATATCGATGGCTGTGTTGAAGTGGAAGCGGCCTATTACGGTGCGCCGCCCGACTGGATCGGTCGCCAGGTTGATGTGCAGTGGGACCTGATGTACGTGCGCCTGCTCGATCCCCGCACCGGCATGTTGCTGCGCGAGCATCTCGAACAGAAGCGCGGCCGGCATCGCATCCTCCCTGAAGATCGCCCGCGACGCACCCCACTGCATACGCTGCGCCTGATCGCGCGGTCCCACAAGGCGGGCGCCAGCATCGGCGCAGTGTGCGACGCGATTCATCATCGCCAGGGTGAAGCTGGACTGCGCCGCATCATGGGCGTGCTCGCGTTGGTTAAGAAGTATGGCTGCGCGGCCACTGAGAACGCCTGTGCCACGGCGTTGGAACTGGGCGTTGCTGAGTACCGCTTCGTGCGCCGGTATCTGGAGCGCAGCATGCAAGCCCCGCTGACTCTACGCCAGGTCGATCCCCTTATCCGCGAGCTGACCCAGTATCGCGACCTGATCCAACAACGCATCAACTTCGAGGAGACCAATCATGAACCTGATCGAACTTAGTCGTGCCCTGCATCAACTGCGGCTGGGCGGTATGGTGGCTGTGCTGGAAACTCGCTTGCTCCAGGCACAAACAGAGAACATGGCGCCCATCGACTTGCTCTCCACACTGGTCTCGGACGAAATCGACTGTCGCAGCAAACGGCTGCTGGAACGGCGCCAGAAACAAGCACGCTTCCGCGATCCGGACAAGCGGCTGGACAACTTCGACTTCCAGTTCAACCCCAAGATGAACCGCAATCTGATCTTCGATCTGGCTACCGCCGGCTGGGTGGAACGGCGCGAGGACTGCCTGTTTAAAGGGCCGCCAGGCACGGGGAAAAGTCATCTTGCCCAGGCCATCGGCCACGCTGTCATCCAGCAGGGATATCGCGTGTTCTATCGGGAGACGCACATCCTGCTGGAAGAACTCGCCGACGCCACGCTCGACGGCCAAAGGAAAGAGCACATGGAACTGCTATCGACGGTGCCGTTGCTGATCATCGATGACCTCGGCATGAGAAAGTTGCCGCTCACCGCCGCCGAGGAACTTCTGGAGATCAT
>JBAVAV010000248.1:0-2975 GCA_049585895.1 Candidatus Sulfotelmatobacter sp.
ATATAACAGATCAAAAAGGATTCCGCGATCAGATTGAATTGCAAAATGTAAATGTAAATAGTTATACTGTACAAATTAGATATAATGATGCACATGAAATAAGCAAGAATGTTCGCATTTTATATAATGGCACATATCATATAGTACATGGACAACCACTACAATTTACTCAAGGAAGAAAGCGATACTATCAATTTATAATGACTGTTCAAGTTTAATATGGCAAATAGATTTGCGTTTCAATTTAATGGGCTGACAGATCTTATACGGGATTTTCAAACTTTACCTGAAAATGTTATACAAGAACTAGATTTAGAACTTGCAACTTCAGCTGAAAAAATTGTAGTAGATGCTAAGGCGGCAGTACCTAAAAAGACTAATGCGCTTATGATATCTATTAAAAATATAAGAGATAAAATATTACATCATAATGTACTTGCTGATAAACATTACGCTCCTTATGTTGAATTCGGTACAGGTTCTTTAGTTGATGTGCCGCATGGATTAGAAGATTATGCGATTCAATTTAAGGGGAGAGGTATAAAACAAGTTAATTTACCTGCTAGGCCATATTTATTTCCTGCATTTGAAGAAGAAAGGGTGAAATTAATTGATCGAATAAAACAGACCTTGTTAAGAAATTCTATGAGTGGAATAACTGTGATAAGGCCCAATGGGAATGGTAATATAACTGGAATAACGACAATATGAGAGATTATAATACACCAGTTAGAATTGGATATTTTAAAAAATTAAATGGTTCTATAATATCAGATGGATTGCCAATTAGATTATATCCTAAACAGGCTCCTAATGACGCATTATATCCATATATAATAATTTCTACTCAAACTGGTGTGGATGATTCAACAAAAAATCAGCAGGGACAACAGGTAACTATTTTAATTGATATTGTAACGGGATTTCAAGGAGCTATTAATGATGATATAGCTAATAATATAGCTGATCAAATTTTTACATTAATTAATCCTAAAGACAAATCGTTTATAGAAATGCCATCATATTTGAAAATAATATCAACAAATTTATTACTTGATACTGATTTGCAAGATCAAAATGGAGTATATAAAATATATAGACGCCTTTTGAGATTTGGACATATAATTCATGAACAATAACTAATTAATAAATAAATATTATGGCTGAACAAGGTAAACCTAAAGTTGGTAGTATTGCAATATTTATAAAAACCGCTACTGAATATCTTCTTTTTAAATGTAATACTGATTTGACATTTACCCGTAGTCGGGATACTATAGATGCGAGTTCAAAATGTGGCCCTGATCAAATAGCGTCTGCTAATGCAACATATGAAATTAGCGGAAGCGGTCAAGTATGGCTTTTTGGCGGGGCGACACCGGGAAGTACTACCGAGCTTTCAGAAGCAGAGGCAGATAGATTGCTTGTAAATAATACTAAATTTAGCTGGAAAATAGCAAAATTAAAAGAAGAAGAAGTTGTGCCGGGTGATGTTGAATATGATGGAAAGGGGTTTTTCACAAATCTTGCTACTACGTGGCCTAATGATCAAGTTAGCACATTCGATTTTACAATTGCTGTTTCAGGTGAATATAATCAAGTTATTACACCAGCAGGATAATTTTTAACATAAAAACACTTTATGCACGGTAAAGTAAATATTACGCTCGGTGGCGAGCAAATGAGGCTTTATTTCAATAATTATTAACTTGTTGAAATGGGTAAAATTTATGGAATAGACCCTGTAGAATCTGCAAAAAAGATACTTGATGAGTTGAATGCGGGAGATTACTTGCGTGTATTCTCTCGCATTGTTTTTTGTGGTTTGGTAGGTGATTTTAATTCAAAAGATATAGATATGCCATATACCAGGGCACAAATATCTGAATGGATTGCAGAGATGAATATGAATGAATTCGAACCAGTATGGAAATGTTGGCAAGATACATTGATTTTACCCGAAATAATAAAAGATCAAAATCAAAAAATTGAAGAAGCGGAACTGCCAAAAAAAAAGAAGCAATTACGTTCCAAGATCAAATAAATTTTGCATGTGGTGAAATGGGAATGGAGAGACATAGATTTATGTGTATGACGCCACAGGATTATTCTATTGCATCTCAAGGTTATTTTATGCGCCATTCAAGACAATTAGAAGGCCATAGAATGATAGCTTATGTGTTAATGTCCATTAATAAGAAAAAAGGCAAATCATTGCCATCACCAGCTAAACTATGGCCATTATTAACTGATAGAATAAATGAAGATATTGATAAGGAAAATATATTGTCTCGGGAAGATGCAATTAAAATATTTGAAACAAGATTTAAACAGGTGCAATGGCAGGAACAAACCAAGGATTAAACGTACAATTATCGGCCGATGTTACTCAATTTGTAGCATCTCTGCAAGCTGCTATACAAATAGCAGAATCTGTACAATCTAATTTTGCTGCTACTGCTGCCACCACTAATACATTAACATCTGCTGCTACTGCTGCAACGACAGCAGCTAATACATTAGCAGGAGCATTAAATAATACTCAATCTTCTGCATCAACGACATCTAGTTCGATAAATAATTTAAGTAATAATGTTTCTAGTTCAAGTTCATTATGGGATAGAATTAGAAATACTATTTCTGGTTATGGAACTGCCTTGCAAAATGGTGTAAATTCTATAAGAAATTATATAAGTAACACTATTAATGCTATTAGACAACGCACAATATTTAATAATATAATATTTAGGTTAAGGGATGCTTTTCAAAGGTTAATGGCTTCCGGGGCCGCAGCCCAATCTGTATTGACCAATATTGGTCAAGTGGCTCAAGATATTTCTTCAGGATTTATTGCTATTTTAAATAATATTCCTGCGTTATTATCAAATTTTGGAAGATTAATTACGTCTAGTGGTGGTGTTATGGGAGCCTTCGGGTCTGTAATTGGTGCTTTGATTGGGCCAGCTGGATTATCC
>JBAVAV010000249.1:0-1693 GCA_049585895.1 Candidatus Sulfotelmatobacter sp.
AGGTGAAACTTCATCTGGCGTGTTGACGCAACTTGCGGACTTTCGCAAAGTGGCGGACGAACTCGGCGCGCGATTGGTTGTGGACACCGTAGCATCGCTGGCCGCAGTCCCGCTCCACGTAGATAACGAACGCGTGGACATCTGCTTCAGCGGAACGCAAAAGGCTATCAGCGCCCCGCCGGGCATGTCGCCCATCACCGTCAACCCCCGCGGAGAAGAAGTGCTGCGCACGCGAAAGACAAAAGTGCAAAGCTGGTATTTTGATTTGACCACGGCCATGAATTATTGGGGTAAGGATCGGCTTTATCATCACACGCCCCCGATTAGCCTGATCTATGCGTTGCGGGAAGCCATGCGAATAGTCGTGGAAGAAGGCCTGGCAGTGCGCTGGGAGCGGCACCGCACCAATCAACTGGCTTTAATTGCGGGATTGGAAGCCATGGGGCTCGAGCTGCTGGTGAAAAATCCAGCGGAGCGCTTGCCCACGGTGACCGCCGTAATGATCCCCAAGGGCATTGATGATGCTCGAGTACGCACTCAGCTACTCGAGGAATTCAATATCGAAATAGCCGGCGGCCTCGGTCCGTTGAAGGGTAAAATTTGGCGTGTGGGCTTGATGGGGTACTGCAGCCAGAAAAACAACGTTCTGCTTTTCCTGGCGGCCATGGAAAAAATAATGCTGGAACTCGGTTTGCGGATTCCCGAAGGTGCTGGAGTGGCGGCAGCCATCCGTAATTATACGCAGGTAGAAACCGCATCGGCCGCGTCACGGTAATGGCTGCCCGAATGCACTAGCAGTTCTTAATGAAAATAACGATCGAGTAGAATCACAGAAGTTTGGAGAACGAGTGACCACACGTCCAGTATTAGCAAACGCCGGCGCCATGAAAGAATTCGTCGGCGCCTTCGAAGTGACTTCCAAGTTGACCGGGCACACCTACGAATGCCGCTTTTCCTACCTCTGGAACGGTATCGCCACCCGCCACAGCGACACCATCGATACCAAATTTTTTGTCGACGGCGACGTCGTGATGGTTGGTCTGGCGCATACTGCATTTGTAAAGTTTCGCGAACGCAGCGGCCGCGATTTGACGGATCGCGAGGCTAGCTTTATCGCCGCGGACTACTTGAGGGAACGCCTGGAAGAAGAAGATGTGCGCCCGGTATACGACGTAACCCATGATGATGTTTTAAGATTGATCGAGCAGGTCGGCATCAAGTAACCAATTCCCCTCAAATTGCGGCAGAATAGACCCCGCATGAAGACTTTTCCCGCCACGCTCACCACCACCAGCGAGCGCCTCACCAACGTACTTTCGTACGGAGCGCTGCTGTTGCTCGGGTACGTGGTGTTTCTGATCTTCGAACCGTTTCTGGTGCCCCTGACGTGGTCCGCGGTGCTAGCCATATTTTTTTACCCGGTGCACGAGCGCCTGGCGAAGCGTCTGAAGCCCAACTACGCGGCCATGATGAGTACCGTTGGTGTGACCGTGCTACTCATCGCGCCCACACTGGTAGTGCTCTCCTACACCGCGAAACAGGCCATTGATGCCACCGCAAGATTACAAACCGCGCTCATGAATCCTGAACGCGAACTGCCCGCCGAAGTTGTGGCGCGAGTGCGCGCGCAGCTTCCAGAGGCCTGGCAATCGACCGATTTTTCAGAGCCCTTGCGACAGGGTGCCGAGAAAGT
>JBAVAV010000250.1:0-1685 GCA_049585895.1 Candidatus Sulfotelmatobacter sp.
GCTATAAAGATATCGTTTTCTAATGAGCGAGTGTTGTACATCCATAAACCGGAGATAAGAAATTAGAAATTGGTGCTTTTATCTAATTTCTCGTTCAACATGTGCGATTACTTGCTTGTTTATGAAATCTTCAAAAGTGGGGTCATACCATTAATTTTGTTGGAATTGGTCGGTGTCATATCGTGATCTGCAGTAGCAGTAGACTGGCTCCACTTCGAATGATCGTCAATCACGGTTCCTCTTGCCCTTGCCAGTATTGCTTTGGCGCAAGCTCGACCTTGATATTTCCCCAGATGGGTCAATAAGGCACGACGGTTAATGTCGCCAATAGCGTAAAGCCAATTATTCTCACCAAGTCCTTGCACAAGGCAGGTATCGTCAACATTAAGCCATTGTTGAGATTTGAGGTCAACTGTCTCAAGCCCTAAGTCCCCAGTCTTTGGCGTTCTACCTACAGCTACTAGTAGTTCGTCAGCCTCTATCTTGGTTCCATTATCTAGTTGTATTTGGACAGGCTCATTTGGATTGCTGCGTTTGACTTGGACAATATTCACCTTAGTACGTATCGTAATACCACGCTTTGTAAAAGCCATGGCAAGTTGATCACCTACAAATGGCTCAAACCTTTCTAGTATCTTTTCATGGCATGATAAAAGAGTAACTTTAGCTCCGAGTGATGACCAAATGTCCGCCATTTCACATGCCACTGTTCCATCTCCCAAAATAGCAAGCCTTTGAGGTACCTTCTTAGCACTAGTGGCATTGCGACTAGACCACGGGCTTGCTTGTACAAGTCCAGGCACATCGGGGATTGTCGACCTGCTACCAGTAGATAGTACTACTGCATGGCGCGCTACTAAAATAGTACTAACTCCGTCATTCGAGTTCACAATCACACGCTTGCGCCCATCTAAACGTCCATGGCCTCGTATGATTTGAACGCCACCTTCTTCCATCATTTTTGTCAAAGTGTGATCATCCCAATTATCAACATAAAAGTCGCGCCTTTTGAGGACAGATTCAATACCTAGGTTTCCCACGGCAGCTTGTTCTCTTCTAAAGTTTGTCTTAATGGCACCTGGTTCAATAATAGCAACCTTAATCCCAAACGGTTCTAACTCATATGCCATTGATTCGCTTAAGCCTTCTATAGCAAATTTAGTACTTACGTAAGCTGAGTACATAGGTAATGCAATACGACCTGCGATAGAGCTGATATTAATGATTGAAACGCCGTGCTCCTTTCTCATATATGAAAGCTGGACTGGATTAAATCTCCCTAGATCATATCTTGCAAAGAAACTCTACCTCTGCCGGCTTAAGTAAGTCTGCCAGTATACCTAGTCTATCTTCTGCTCCCGATCTGACAACTAGCAGAAATAATAAAGCTGCCCCCTCTAGTGGTCTGACAGAAATAAAAATATCTCCTAAAAGGCTTATCCTTTTGAATAGGTCTTGTTCTTTAATCGTCTTATCTATATTCCTAACTATTAAAAAGCACAGTTTTTCCTATCCAAATATTGCAGGATTTACAACTAAAACAAACCTGTGTATTACTCCATTTGAGATCATTTTGTTAACCCTTTTCTTTGCTGCAGGTGTTATTCCAACAACAGAAGCTATATTGTTGTAAGGAGTTCGAGTCCCTAGCAAGTAATATTACAATCTGTAAATCAATATTATCC
>JBAVAV010000251.1:0-3337 GCA_049585895.1 Candidatus Sulfotelmatobacter sp.
TCTTGAATGAGGGGGCGAGCGCATAGATTACCCCACGCTGCTTCTCTGCGCCCTTGGGAACGAGGTTGCCGACGCTGGCCGGAACTCCGGGAGTCTCGCGCGTCAGATCGGGGCTGATCGTTTTCCATGAACTGCCGCCATCCACGGTCTGGAAGAGCACATTGGTCGCGTAGTAGAGAAGGTGCGGATCGAGCGGCGAAAACAGCAACGGCTCGGTGCGGTCAGTGCGGTACTTGGTGCCGCGCAGCGGGATCGGCGTGACGTTCTGCACCTGTCCCGTCGACCAATGATACCTTGAGACCTCGCTCCGGCCGCCGCCATAAATAACGTCAGGAGCGAGTGGATCAGGCGTCACGTAGCCGTATTCGATGGCGCCGACGGGATGCCAGTCACGGAATGTGATCTCACCGTCGTTGCCGCGGCTGGAGATGCAAACCGAACCGCTTTCCTGCTGTCCTCCGCAGACGCGGTAGGGGAAGGTGTTGCTCACCGAGACGTGATACATCTGCGCCGTGGGCTGGTTGTACCAGGAACTCCAAGTTGCTCCCCCATTCACCGTCACCAGCGCGCCCTGGTCACTCACGAGAAGAATGACGTTGGGGTTGTTGGGATTGATCCAGAGATTCTGATAATCGTCTCCGCCCGGGGCCCCGCGAAAACCCGACCAGGCTTTCCCGCCATCGGTCGATTTCATGGTCACGGTGCTGGCCACGTAAATCACGTCTGGATTCTTGGGATCGACTCTGGGCACAGGCAGATCGCCGCCGCCGATTCTTCCCGATGGACGCGGGTCGTCGGTGGCGCGCGACCAGTTCTCTCCCGCATCGTTGGAGCGATACACGGCTAGCGTGCCCGACGCGGTGCCCAGGGTCGCATAAAGGCGCCTGGGATCGGAAGGTGCGATCGCCAAGTAGATTTGTGCGAGATCTTTAGGCAGGCCGTTGGTTAAAGGGTGCCACGTGTTGCCGCCATCGCTGGACTTAAATAGGCCGCCGCCGCTTCCGTTGACTTCATTGTTGTCTTCCCACGGACCCTCGCGAGCCTCCCACATCGAGGCGTACATCACATCAGGATTTGTCGGATCAATCTCCACATCGGAGGCGCCAGTGTTTTCGTCCTTGTAAATCGCTTTTTGCCAGCTCTGCCCGCCGTCGACGGAACGGAATAGTCCTCGCTCCCCGTTCGGCCCATAGGGATGACCGAGCACGGCAGCAAAGACGCGATTTGGATCGCGCGGGTCGACGGCCAACGCGGGAATCTGTTGTCCATCGCGCAGGCCGAGATGCCTCCACGTCTTTCCCGCGTCGTTAGATTTGTAAATCCCGTTGCCCACGGAGAGATCGGGGCGATGCAATCCTTCGCCGCTGGCGACATAGAGAATGTCGGGATCCGACGGAGCTACCGCGATCGCGCCAATCGACTGCGAAGATTCGTGGTCGAAAATGGGCGTCCAGGTGCGGCCGTAGTCGTCGGACTTCCACACGCCGCCATTGACTTGACCCACATAAAAAACATTCGGTTGACTCGGAACGCCGGTCGCAGCGCGGGTGCGGCCGCCACGGAAGGGCCCGATCATGCGCCAGTGGAGTTCCTGGTAAACGTTCTCCGGAACCTGCGCAAGGATGGGACGTGGCAATAGAACTTCGAAGAGACAAGCGGACACAGCGAGCAGCAGGCGAATTCGGATCAACGTTCCCCCTCCGGACGTGAACCAGCAAACCATACAGCATAAACCATGGATGGCCATGCGCGAGGGTGGGACGAGAGGTTTTCAGCAGCCACCGGCGTCCACTGTCTGCAAATTTATTTTGCAGACTCGGCGGCAGGACCTTAGCATGAGAAAGCCAAAATTTCCCCAGCGAATGAATGCAAACTCTTAGAAAGACTTTTCTTTGCAATCGCGCCTTTATCGTTTGCTCTTGCTGGTTCGCGCTATGCGCGGCGGGCTACGCCCAATATCCAGCCGCAAACCCCGGTCAGAGCAAGGGACTCCAGCCCATCCGTGACTACATTTCGTCCGCGTGGGATACGCTGACGCGTTCCACAACCGATTGCCAGAGCGTAGTCGACCCCAAGATGAAAGTTGCTCCCGTCTTATACTTGCCAGCGGGTTTTGCCGGGCCGCCGGCAGTGCAGAAACTTGCCAGAGACTGCAACGTGCGGATCGAACATCTTCCCATCGAGATTCATCATCTCGGTGAAATCGACACCGCCAGGATTCAGACTCATGGCCTGCTTTATCTTGAGAACAAGTACGTGGTTCCGGGTGGTCGCTTCAACGAAATGTATGGATGGGACAGCTATTTCATCGTTCGTGGATTGCTGCGTGCCGGACGCGTCGAACTGGCGCGCGGCATGGTCGACAACTTTTTCTTCGAAATTGAGCACTATGGCGCAGTGCTCAACGCCAACCGGACTTATTACTTGAGTCGCTCTCAGCCCCCCTTCCTCAGTTCAATGTTCGTCGAGGTCTACAGTGCGTTGCAAAAGGAGGGTCGCGCCGACCCCGCTTGGCTGGCCAGGGCTTATTCCGATCTTGAAAAAGATTACGAAATGTGGAACCGCGATCCGCACCGCGCCGGGGAGACCGGCTTGTCGCGTTACTACGATTTCGGAGACGGTCCGTCTCCGGAAGCTGCGCAGGATGAAACTGCGTTCTACCGCAAGGTCGCCACTTACTTTTTCTTACATCCTTCGCAAGCAGATGACTACATTCGCGAGAGCGTACCCGGAGTCGCGCAGTCAGTGGCTGGATCGTCTTATACGCTGCAGGTGTGTGACGTTCGCCCCACGAGGGACCGCGCAGATTGCGAGAAGCCGCACGAATTCACACTGAGTTCCGATTACTACAAGGGCGACCGCTCCATGCGGGAATCGGGATTCGACATCAGTTTTCGCTTTGGGCCTTTTGGCGCGGCCACCCACCACTATGCTCCGGTTTGCCTCAATAGTCTGCTCTATAAGACCGAGAAAGATATGGGGCAGATCAGCCTCTGGCTGCGGCACGAAGCCGAAGCCGAAAAGTGGAGCAAGCGCGCCGGGGAGCGCAAGCAACTCATTACTCGCTATCTTTGGGATGAAAAGTCGGGATTCTTTTTCGATTACGACTTCACGACCTCGCAGAAATCGTCCTATCGCTACGCGACAACCTTCTATCCATTGTGGGCGGGGCTCGCCACAGCGGAACAGGCCAGGCTGGTCGTGAAGAATCTGCCAACTTTCGAGAGGCCCGGCGGATTAGCCATGAGCACTGAAGAAACGGGCGCACAATGGGACCTGCCATACGGCTGGGGTAACATTGAAATGCTGACCGTCGACGGTCTCCGCGGTTACGGCT
>JBAVAV010000252.1:0-7574 GCA_049585895.1 Candidatus Sulfotelmatobacter sp.
CAAAACGGTAATGCGAGTTCGAATCACATTCCCTCCGCCAGCAAGTCTTGACTGCGGAGAAATTCACCGGCCCCGTGCCCTAAATATGCGAAAGACGCCCATTTTTCGCGATAATCCCTCAGCAAACCGATTATTCGTAGACACAAACCGGACTGCAGAGAACGGACTGCCGGCGGTGAATGCCGTACTGTCCTGGCTTTTCTCTGGAGGGCACATGTGCAGTCCGGTTTCGGCGAGGGCGTTAGGCGAATGCGATGCGATCAGAGGCCGGGGATTCGGCGAAAGCGAGTTGACTTTCGTCCTAACTTGAAAACCGCTTTCCGGCGCTTCCCACAAGGCCGTTAGCCCATGCTCGAGCCAGCGCCGAAGTCAGCGTCGAGCTGCCCCAGACGATCAGGTCCGCGCCGTCCTTCGCCTTGATGCCGCGAACGCCATCCAAGATGTCCGGTCCAACCCCCTCGAACGGGCCCCATTCCAGGCTCTCCGGCCTGTGGGTTGCGACATACTTCGTCGCCGCATTCAGGCTGTCCGCCATTCGACGCTTCGGTGTCTTAGGCCAGAAACTCGACCAGAGATCGTAGGTTCAGCGGCCAAGCAGCAGATCGAAGCTCTCGCCCTTTTGGCCAAGGCAGACATTTTGCAAAACATGCAACAACCAGGGAGCCGCTAGTAGGCTGTGGCGCTCCCGGTGAAGTAGCCTTGAGCTTTCGACCAGCCTTGCCCGGCTACCATTCGACCTAAGAGGCGTCCGGCAAGGTCGGCGGCGCGGAAGTGTATGCCGCCATAGCGACGCGACATTCCCGCTTCGTCGGCGGCGTCGGCGAATGTTTCCCAGTGTAGAGTGACTGGGTGAGCTGGGGTAATTCCAGGTTCGATCTTCGAACTGCCCGCAGGTAGCGTGACTGAGTTGCCGAAGTGGTCGCTTCCGGTCCAGAGTGCGAGAATTCTGGCGGCGGCTGCGCTGTAGGTGCCGTGGCCGGAGACGTACTCTGGAAACGGCGGCGTTGGGAAAGTTGCTGCCTGATACGGAATCCATTGGGCGCCGTCCATTTCTACTGTGCCCTTCCCCGGACCGCCCCAGGAGCGGATGGCTTTGCCACTGAATAACAGTGGAATCGCGGTGATGGGACGAACGGAATCATAGGCGCGTTTCGCGTCCCAGGCTGCGATGCCGGCGTCGAACATGGCATTCGAAAGGGCGAAGAACATCTTTACATCGTCGTCGAGGGTGTGATGGTCTCGCTGGGAGACGAACTGGGCGAATAAAGCCCAGTGTCCCGGGGGCTGCTCGGAGTTGGGGCCGTCCGACCAATATTCGGCGATCATCTTTTGTCGGTCCGCCAATGCGGCGCTCATGGCCACCAACTCCTCAGCCTGCTGCTGATATTCCTTGGAGCCGTATGTGGCCGGGCCGAACAGGTGCGTGAGCCAGCGATATTCATCTCCGCTAGTCAGCGCAAACGGAGTCACGTAGCACCAATGAGCGCCGACGAAGCGTTGCGCCATCAGGTCGCCGGTGGAGTTCACGTAGGTGAGCGGCTGCCAGTGGTTGGGATCGGCGGGCGGCGCTCGCGACGGGACGGGGCTGGAAGTGTTTACGGAGGCGTAGCCAGTCCAATCAGCGTATTGGCCTTGGGCGAGATCGCCTAGCTGGTTCGACTTATCGTGATGGCGGTATTCGAGAACGGCGGCGCAGGCGACGTTGCCGATGCCAGTGGGTGTCTCGATGTCGGTGGAATCGTCGCTCGGGTCGTAGCCGAGTTGCTTCATCAGCGGAATGTAAACAGAGTTGGTATCGACGGTCAGCAAGTCGGCCAGAGCACGGTAGGCGGCGTAGCTGATGGCTTGCTCTTTGTTGGCCAGCGTGCGCTCGGGAGCCGGACGCCGCAACGCGCCTCCTAACTGTGTGCCGACGGCCCGCTCATCGTAGGCGGACCAGGCGTCGTACATGCAGGTGTGAACGATGGCGAGGGCGCGGGCGATCACGGGCGCGCCGAGCTTGGCGTCGCGGATGCCTTGCAGGGTGGCGGAATTCCAGCGAGTTGCTGCATTCGACCCGCTCGCCGCCATCGCCGTGTCGGTAAGGAGCAGCGCAACGGCGACGGCGACTAGGATGCGGGATCCTAAGCTTCTGTGTATGGTCATGGCACGATTGTAGTTGTTCAGTCCCGCAGCTCCGACAGCACGAAACCCCAGCGTCGCTTGTCGTCGAAACATCATTTGGGGCTAGAGACGGCGGGGGAAATGGGCTCACCCCAGCGAAAGGTCTCCCAGACAGGCTGCTCGTCATCGGGGACCGGGAAACTGTTCCGCAGGTTTGCGGTTCGTCGGAAGCCTGTGGGAGTTAGATCTAGACTGTGGGTGAAAGTCACGATCCAAATCTTCTTGGGAGAAGCGGCCGCAAGCGCATCCAGCACGTCCTCGACGGTTGCATTGGCGACACGTACATTGATCTTGGGATCACCAACGTTGGTGGCAAGGCTCCCGCCGGTTCCCCCCGTGACGCCTTTGGATAGGACGGTTGTCAGCTTGACCACTTCCCTAAGCCTTCGCTCCGCCACTTCGACAACCTCATCACTCGCCATGAACGACCCAATCCGTATGAGGAGAAAATCCTGTTCGCGAGGGATTTCCGTTGAGTACACATGGACCGCGCCCTTGCCAACCCGCACGTCATACCCAGGCTGGGTGCGAGCAACGGTTTCAATAATCTCCCCCACCGTTGCCTCCTTCAAATGGAGGTTAAACTCGACCTTCGGCGCGCCTGTATTGACCCACTCGATCCCGATGGGTACTCGGAATTCGCTTGCAACGAGAGTTAGTCCTTCAAGCAAGCTGTTCGCGGTGAGATTGTAGTCATGTACGGGCGTGGCGAGCTGCGAACTAAGTTCGTCGGACTCGGTGGTGCAGAAAGCGAAAAGCGCTGCCACGGCTAGTTGGGAGGAGACTAACAACAGGACAAATTTCCTAAACATGAGCGACCCCTTAGTTTCCGTTTACCGTCACATGATCGCAGTAGTAACCAATGTGCTGGACAATCTGTCCTGAGCCTACGTACCAAGTTTGGTTTGCATTTGTCGGACCTGCCTTAATGCAAGCGTTATTGGATTTACACGCGGGAGCACAAGCGTTCAGAGATCTTTCCTGAAACTGCCCGTCCTGATTCGTCGTAATTCCGCATGGTCCAGAATTCGGGGGGCTGCAGGTGGTGGTATACCCGGTGAGGTTTAGATTGTTCGGCGAGGTCGTACTAATTGCGTCCCATATGTCGAGTCCCGCGATTCGCATCGGATTTCCGGTTTGGTCGTTCACTTGGTAGGTGAATGATCTCGTGCACCCACAGCCGCCCCCTGAGCAGGCAGCCTCAGCTGTTGTGGAGTCCGTGCCGGCGACGATAGATAAGCTGGTCGGAACTTGCACCGTGCCGCTGCCGCTGCGTTCGAGGCCCATGTCGAACGGGCACGGATCGGGCGGCGCACCGCACTGCTGGCCGGAGACAGGGTCATATTGATCGACACCGTCGATGGTCACCGTCCCGGGGTTAACCCCAGTTACCACTCCCTTGCTCACGGTTGCCAGATTGGTGGAGTTGCTCGTCCATGTGGCAATGTTGGTTAGGTCATGCTGGGTTCCGGTGTTCCAGGTATCCTTGAGCGAGACCTGGGTGGTACTGCCGACCGCCACTGAGAAAGGCGCCGTATAAAATCCCCCGGAAATCAGGCCGTTACAGTTGTTGCACCTCCATGTGCAAGTCGCTTTCCGAACATTGTAGGTTCCCGCATCCATAGCAATGAGGATATTTTCGTTTTCCGCGCCTGAAGCGCCGGAAATCCTGGCACTGCCCTCATACACGCCAGGCGGGATCAGGTTCCCGTCCTGGTCAGGGATTTGATTTTGAATGAGCTCAGAAATGTTGAACATGCGCGTGGCACGCGGGCTCAAGTTAATAGGAAGACCATAGTGCCCGCCGGAGAAGAACACCGTGAATACCAGGTCCGGCTTTCGTCCGCCGGATTCCAGAGCGTGACCATGGTGTCATCGCCGTTGGCGGTGCTCCAGTAGGAAAGATTCTTGGAAGCGCTTTCTTTCGCGGAGCCGGGAAGAACCTCGAAGACATAAGTATTCTTCTGATCGACGCTGCCGCTGGCCATCAGCACCGAGCCTTCCACATCGAAAACCAGATTGAAACTTCCGTTGAAGTTTTGCAGCCCAGATTCAGCCAGGAGCGCAGGGACATCGAGACTCTGGGTCTGGTAGGGCAGTATGCCAAGCGGTTGAAGGCGGGCGGAACGTGCCGCCGCCCCCTCCATCCAATAGACGCTCGGGGTTACGATTGCGGGCTGGTCTGAGACATTCCGCAACAACGAGTACGGCGTGAAGGTCGTACCCGCGGGAAATCGCATCATCGGATCGGCCGCGCCATTCATCAGCCCCAATTCGGCAAAGGTTTGTGCCGTGGACTTCGTGGGTAGCACGGAAACGGGGACGAAAGGCAAGCCGGCAGAATACCCATTGGCTTGGTCCTCCAGACCGCCGTTGATAAGCAACTGATTCACATAGCCAGAGTATGTCACGCGCAGCCCACCCGCGGCACCCACAGCCGATTGCAACTCCTGCAGGTTCACAGTTTTCGTGCCATGCGGAGACACGGTTAGCGAATGCGTGCCCAACGGCTTACTCAGGCTATCGCTGACTTGCAACTGCGCTCGCACAGGCTGATCCGATGTATTCGATAGCGCCACGAAAGCGCTGACGCCAGGTTCCTGCTTCCACCACATGCCCTCGACGGTTTGCGTGCCGGGGATCTTGGCCACCGCAGCTTTGTCTTTTGGGGTTATGGGCGACGATGACCTCAGTCCATTAGTGAAGATGAGGCTGTGCACGGCATCAACGCTGGTCACGGTCACGCAGAGTGGGTCCCACGGCCATTTATACTGGATTTCCACATAGCCATTCAGGGTTGACCAGGGGGAAATACCGTTTGCATTTAAGCCGTCGTTCACGCTGACGGTGGCTGTACCCGAAGGCTCCAGCGTTACATCTGCGAGAGTGATCTTCTTTCCATTGCTGAGATACAGAATGGGCGTGACAGTTATGGGAGCGATCTCGACGCTGTTCTTGAGATAGATGGCAGATCTGAAATTGGCGTCGACCATCCACAAGCCGCCCACCATGGAGCGCAACGGGCCTGTCGTTGGCGGATTGTCCGGGAGTGGTGGAGCGATCGGTCTGTGTGGCGCCAAAACCTTGGGCTGCTGGGCAAGTAGGTTCCTGGTTAGGAGGGTGATGCTTACGCATGCGCAAACAGCAAGACTGGACAGACAAGAGCGGAAGGACATTTTCCCGCCTCCAACCAGGTCTCAAACAACTGGTCCCAGGGGCCCGCGGCGCTGTCGCACCGTTACTGAGCGCAATCCGCATTTACGCCGTCAACTAATTTGGGAACGGCTACCAAGAGGAATAGGTGATCGGGGAGTCTTTCGCGAATCTCCTTTTGGTAAAGTGACAACGAAAGTATAAGAGTCAGCAGACTATGTCAAGGCGAAAAGAAAGCTGACTGCACGACAGCAATTCCTATCTTGGCAGAGGGACAGGTCAAAAAGGGTGTCTGCGGGCTGCCCCGGCACGGGCGAACCTATCTGGGTGACTTCCTACACTAACGACGTTCTCGGCAATCTCACGCAGGTTGTCCAGAACGGTTCTCACACGCGGACATTTACCTACGATTCGTTTTCGCGCCTGCTCACCTCCGCCAATCCCGAGACCGGAACGATTACCTACACCCACAATCCCGACAGCACGGTCCTCACCAAGAAAGACGCCCGCCTCATCACCGCCTCCTATACCTACGACGCCCTGCACCGCGAAACCGGAGTCACCTATTCCAACAGCGATCCCGCGCTTACCTTCACCTACGACGAGACGAACTGCCTCAGCCTCAGCGCCTGCCGGAACCTCGGCCACCGCACCAGCATGACCGACGGCGCCGGCGCCCAGAAGTGGGCCTACCAGGTCGATAAACTCCACTTCCAAAGCATCCACAAAGAGCAGCGCACCAACAACAGCTCGCCCAGCAACATCACCAAGACCACCACGTACTATCTCGACCTTGCCGGAAACGTCACCCAGATCGTCTACCCCACCCGGACGCACCGTCAACTGCACCTACGACGCAGCCGACCGCCCCAGCACCGCCGCCGACTCCGCCAACGGCATCACCTACGCAACCGACTGGAAGACTCCTGGCACAGGTTGCCTGGCCAATGCTGCTTGCTACACACCCCAAGGCAGTGTTTACAACATGAGTCTCGGGCAGACCAGTTCGTTCGCAGGTTTTAATCTCTTCGAAAGCTTTAACAACCGTCTACAGCCGATGCTTATGGCGGCAGGCACTGGCACTGCCGTTTCCACGTCGATCACTTCGGCGTCGTATCCCGGCTGTTCACCTGGTTTTATCTGCGCCGTGACGTTTAACGTGTCAAGCTCCAGCGCTATTAGAGTTGGGGACGCAATCACAGTGAGTGGAAACTCTGCATTCTTTAATCAGACGTGGACGGTGACCTCGGTGTCGACCGGGCAGTTGCAATCTTCATCGTCGGCCACTGCAGCCGCTTCAGGCACGGGCGGCACTCTGACGGACGAGACCTCTCCTGCAGATAGCGCCATCGACATCATCTACAGCTTTGTCGATCCGGTGTCGCTAAAAAACGCCGGCCACGTCTACGGCATCACCAACAATCTCAACCCCAGCCGCAGCCAGGCTTTCACCTACGACCAGCTAAACCGTATTTCAACCGCCAAGACAACCTCCACTACGGGCACCTACTGTTGGGGATACCAGTTCAACTACGACGCCTGGGCCAACCTCAACTCGCAGGCCGGCCTCAGCGGCTACGGCAGTTGCACCGAGTACAGTTCCTCCGCCACCGCGGATGGCAACAACCACCTGGCGGGCCAGTCCTACGACACTTCGGGCAATACTCTTACTGACGGCAACAATTTCTACACCTGGGACGGCGAAAGCCAGATGAAGACCGCCGCTGGCGTGACGTATGCCTACGACGGCGACGGACGCCGCGCCGCCAAGGTCGGCAGCAAGCTCTACTGGTACGGCTCGGGCGGCGAAATCCTTTCTGAAACCGATGCCTCCGGCAATACCCAGAACGACTACATCTTCTTTGGTGGCAAACGCGTGGCTGACGTACCTGCGACTGGCAGCGCGCTTTTCTACGCCGAAGACACGCTAGGCAGCTCCCGTGTGATCGTGCAGTCGAACGGAACGCTGTGCTACGACGGCGACTTCACTCCATTTGGCGGCGAGCGCTCTTACACTTCGACCTGTGCGCAGAACTACAAGTTCGAAGGCAAAGAGCGTGATACTGAGACGCAGAAGGATGATTTCGGCGCAAGGGAATATTCGTGGCGCTTCGGTCGCTGGCTAAGTTCAGACTGGTCGGTAGTCCCGGCACCAGTACCATACGCGAACCTCAACAACCCCCAGACCCTGAATCTATACGGTATGGTTCATGACGATCCAGAGTCGTTCGCGGATTTGAATGGGCACTACCTTGTGA
>JBAVAV010000253.1:0-1682 GCA_049585895.1 Candidatus Sulfotelmatobacter sp.
GAAATATTTCCTGGCATCGATGAAGTCGAGCAGCGACTCTTTACTGCGGTCGAGGTTGATGCGGCTGACGGCTACGGTCACCATCTCGGCGCCGCTGGCTTCAAGCGCCCGCGCAGTTTCCTGGAAAGATTTGTATTTTCCCGTGCCGACGATCAGGCGGGAGCGGAAGGTGCGTCCGGCAATGATAAATGCGTCCGTCATGGGTTCATTGTAATGAAAATGATGGGCCGCGAGCGAGACCCAACGGTGGAAGCGACAAGCAGATTCCTCCTTGCTCGTTGCGCTCGCGCGTGGGAATGACAAAAGTTCTGGTTACTGCAAAGGCGTGGTGGCTTCCGCCGCCTGCGCATAAACTGCGTCGATCTGGTCGCGGTAGCGTTCTTCGACTACGCGGCGGCGCAGCTTCAGCGTTGGGGTGAGAGCTCCGTTGTCGGCGGAGAATTCGTCAGGGACCAGCACGACCCGCTTCAGGGTTTCGAAACGCGCGAGTCTTTCATTGACCCGCTTCACGATTTCCTCATAAACAGATTGGACCTTGGAATTGGCGATCAAATCGGCACGCGAAGAAAACCTAATGTGATTGGTCCGCGCCCAGTCTTCGAGGAGGGAAAAGTTCGGCGAAATCACGACGCAGGCGAACTTACGCTTGTCACCGAGGACAGCCGCCACTCCGACCAACGGATTCAGTTTCAGCGAGTTCTCAATCGGTTGGGGCGCGATGAACTTGCCGCCTGAAGTCTTGATGAGTTCTTTCTTGCGGTCAGTGACCGATAGATATCCATCGGCGTCGATATTGCCGATATCGCCGGTCTTGAACCAGCCATTTACGAAGGCATCCCGCGTATCTTCGGGGCGCTTCCAGTAGCCAGAAAAGACGGAAGGCCCGCGTACGAGAATTTCACCATCCTCGGCGATGCGGACCTCGAGGTTGGGAAGAATCTTGCCCACCGTACCGATGCGGTGGTTTACCGGCGAGTTCACGGCAATCACCGGAGAAGTTTCGGTCAGGCCGTAGCCTTCGTGAATGCGAATCCCGACGGTGGCGAACCATTCGGCGAGTTCGCGCCCGAGCGGCGCTCCGCCGGAGATAAAGGTCTTAACACGGCCTCCGAGGCCGGCGCGGATTTTAGAAAATATCAGCTTGTTGGCCAGCTTCCAAGTCGGAGAGGTTGGCGTGCGTCCGGCGAGAACCTCGGCTTTGTTGGCGCGGCCTACCGAAAGCGCCCAACGATAAATAGCGCTCCTGGGGAATCCGCGCACCCTGCTTTGTATTTGCGCATAGATCTTTTCGTAGACCCTCGGAACCGCCACGCAGAGTGTGGGTCGCACCTCCAGCAGCGCTTCGGAAAAATGCTCGATGAACGGGCAATAAGCCAGGGTGACGCCGTGGTAAAGCATGGAGAAATCGACGTGCCGCGCGGTGACATGCGAAAGCGGCAGGAAGGAGACGCTGATCTCTCCGGGGCAAACGTTGAAGCCCAGCAGCGAACAGCCGATGTTCGACGCCAAGTTGCCATGTGTAAGCATCGCGCCCTTGGGAGGTCCGGTAGTGCCGGAGGTATAGATGATCGTGGCCAGATCGCCGGGCTCAATGGATCGCGCCAAGGATTCAATTTGCGGCTGCAATCCGCCCTGGCTTTGCGATATGAGACTCTGCATGATCACGCAGTTCGCTGCCGGAT
>JBAVAV010000254.1:0-9522 GCA_049585895.1 Candidatus Sulfotelmatobacter sp.
TTTGTCACCAGTCCCGGCAAAGGAACGTGGGGCTCGGCCTTGCGAGTCATGTCTGCCTTTACTTCCGGATCAATATAAATGTGATAAAAGCGAGACTTGTACTTGCTGTCGAGCTTGCCGTCATCCCGGACAACGACCCGCGGGGTCTTGACCAGCCCGGACTCGATTGCATCGTTCAACCCAAAATCGCTAATTACCCACGGAAAAAGCGTTTCTTCTCCGCTCTTTTTACCGGTCGGAGCGAACGGAGTTGCTGTCACATCGAAGCAAGTCAGAATGCCTCGCGCGCGATGAATGCGGTCGAGGCCGTTGATCCAGTTCGCGGCGTTTTTCAGCTCTTCCTTGGGCACTCCGGCCATCTTCGCTTTCGGCGGCACGCGCCACGCGTGATGGGCCTCATCGTTGATGACCACAATATTTTCGGCGGAAGCCATTTCGCCCAACACATCGCGGACATACGCCTCATCGCTCTTTGCGCCGCGTTTGTCCACGCTGCGTTTCCTCTTGACCTGTTCGTCAGTCTCCCAGTCGAGCTTGTGCCGGTTGTGGATCACCACGCGGCACGTTTGCCCCTGGCGCAATTTGTCTTCGAGACCTGACGGAACAATCTGGAACTCGCTGTAGTAGTTACCCGGGCTTCCCGGCACCAGCACCTGCAAACGCTTCTTCACGGTCAGCCCAGGCGCGATGATCAGAATGTTCTTGGAAAAATGCTTGTCCTGCGGATAGGTGTTCTTGTTCAAAACCTGCCAGGCGATCAGCATCGACATCACGATGGTCTTGCCGGATCCAGTCGCCATCTTGGAGCAAAGCCGCGTGAATTCGCCGCCGTCGCCGGGAATATCAATTCCCACGCGATCCGAGGCCGCCGATTCCACCACCCAGATAAGAGTTTCAATGGCCTCAAGCTGGCAAAAGAAGAATCGGCGATCCGGCTCGCGCTGCTCGTTGTCGCGCCAATGTTTGATCAGCCGTTTCGTGATCCCGGTCGCACCGGGATAACCCGCGTCCCGCCATGCCTTCACGCGCGGGCGAATCTGGTTGACCAGTGGCAACTCGACGAAAATGCCGGGATCGTCGAACGATCGGGAGGAATCCGAGGCGCGAATATATCCGGCTCTTCGCCGCTCGGGTTCGCGCGTGAACGTGCGGGTCTCCCTGTGATACTTCCAGTGTTCGCCCGGCTCGTTGTAAGGCGAATTGATGATGAGCTTGTCGATAGTCGCGATGCCGGATTGGGAGGGAGTGCTCATTGCTTATTCATTTTGTCGTCCTGAGCGGAGTGAGACCTTCGCGAAGCGAAGGTCTCGCGCAGTCGAAGGATCCCTATCGTCTTATCGACTGCCGCCTGCGGCCTCCGTCGTGCCAAAATGCTTTTGCTTCCCGGCAGTGCCGTTGCTATAGGGATCCTTCGACTCCTTTTGCCGTGCGCTTCGCGCACGGCAAATTCCGCTCAGGATGACAGTCTTCGATGGATCATTTGACTGCGACTACTTTCAGGCTCTCGATGCCGCGATCATCGATTACCTTTACCGCGATGCGTTTGCACTTGCCCGGCTCGAACGGTAGAGAAACAGTCCCGCGATAGGCTTCGATCAGCTCGGGATCGATTTCGGCTTTGAGGTTCCTGGCCAGGCGCGCCCAGCCGCCGTCTTCGTCGGCCATGGGGAAGAACACTTGCCGAGGATAGAGGCTGCGGCCGTCGTAGTCGCTATCGAGCAGCCACATGGCGATTCGCGAGGTGTCGCCGGACTCGATCGTGCCGCTGCGCGTGTTGTAGTAATCGAAGCCGTTGACTTCGGCCTGCCATTTGCCTTTGTGTTCCCCGTCCTTGATCTGGCGCAAGTCAACGTCTGGACGGCCCACCAGCCAGAAGCTTTGGTTTGAAGCTCGCTTCTTCTTCAAGTCTTCGGTGAGCAGATCGGCGTTCATCTGCGCCGTCAGGAAGGTCATCCCGGTTTTTTCTTTGGTGAGTTCGTCGATGTCTTTTGCTGCGTCGGGGTCGAACTCAAATGCCGCGAACACCAAGATCGCAGGCTTGGGACTGAGCGTGCGCGCTTCTTCCCAGGCAAGTTGCACCTGATTGTTTTCCAGTAAGCTGAATTCCGGGCCGAACGAAATGACCACGCGCTCCGGCTTCACTCCCTTGGTTTCGGCCTCGGCGTGCAGCCAGCGCGTGCCCGCAAGCGGCTCGACGCGAGAGAAGTCGATGTGATGGCCACCTTTACCGCGAAGGCCGGTCTTGAGCAGTTCGTCACGCCATTCGGTGTGGCGGAGCGTGGGACCGGAGCGTGCGATAGAGGCGTCGAGCAAGGGAGTTGCGGCGTGGCGGAAGTCGGCGAGCGATTGCTGCGGGCTCCCACTTCTCGCAACCCCGGCGAGAAGTGGGGCACCCGGTTGAGAAGTTCCTACTTCGATATCTTCCAGCGACCTTACGGTGGGGGCGGGAACAGCCTCGACTGTGAACGGACCGGTAACGCGAACGCGGGTCTTGTCTACGAATGGCTGATCGTGGAGCGTTTCCTGATCGGCATAGCGGGCGATGGCGGCATTGATCTGCTCACGCGTCATGCCTTCGCGGATTTCGGGATTGTTGGCGATGGACTTGAGCGTGACGTGCGGGACTGTTTTGTAGCGGAAGCCGCTGCCGACGCCTTCTTCGGGATGCGCCAGCTCGTAGTAGTCGAAGTCGGCGGCCATGAGGCGCTGCTTGGCCAGAGTGACAGCGACCCGGGAAGTGTCGCAGGTAACCCAGCGGCGACCCCACTGCTCGGCGACGTAGGCGGTGGTGCCGGAGCCGCAGGTGGGATCGAGGACGAGGTCGCCGGGGTCGGTGGTCTGTAAAAGGCAGCGATATACGACTTTTGTGACGGTTTGGACAACATACAACTTCTGCCTTTCGGCGGTTCCCATCGTGTCCGTCCAGGCGTTCGTTAGCGGGACGAATGGAAAGTCCTCTAGGTAGAGTTTGTAATTCAAGAACTCCTTGGTCGCGAAAATGCGTCGAGCTTGAACGAGTCGCTTCAAACCTTCAACGCCGGTCTTCCAGTGCTGATTTGGCTTCGGCCGGTACACCTCACCTTGAAATTCGAACTCCTGAAGGCTCTGCGATGCACCGTCAGAGGTTAACGGGGCTCCTAAAAATAATCTAGCTCGCGCCGGAAGCAGGCGCGGGCTCTTAAGCTCTGCCTCAGTGATGGGTCTTACGGCTCCGTCTTCCAGTTCCAGGCTCCTATATCGTTCCCCAGCTCCGTCTTGTACATCTTTCGGCTCGAAGAGTGGGCGGAATTTCGCCCGGGAACGGTCCTTCGCATACCAAAGCAGGTAATCGCTAACATTGGACAGTAGATCGCTGCTGAACGCTCCTGTCTTCTTGAACGTGATCACAGAGCAGAAGTTTTTGGGGCCAAAAATTTCATCCATGAGAGCCCGAACTAAATGTAGATTCTCGTCCCCAATTTGCAGAAAGGCGGATCCGGTTTCGTGTAGGAGGTCGCGCATCAGCAGGACCCGGTCGCGTAAATAAGTTAGGTAGGAATGAATTCCGAGTTCCCATGTGTCACGAAATGCTCGGATCATCTCTGGCTCTTGTGTTAAATCCTCGTCCTTCCCGTCCTTCACATCCCGCTTGTTCACGAACGGTTGAAAGTTCGAGTTGTAAGTCTTGCCGTATGGCGGGTCTAAGTACACCATCTGAACCTGCCCGGCCATGCCCTCCTTTTCCAGCAGCGAGTTCATCACCAGCAGCGAATCCCCCGCAATCAGGCGGTTCGACCAGCCGTGAGGGTGTTTGTAAAAATCAATGGCCTGTCCAAACGGAGGATTTTCCTCCTTGCGCGCGAATAGCGAGGGTTGCTCAGGCGAGCCATTCCCATTGCGTTTGCGAACGGCTTCGATAATGGTCGAGGGATCGATGCGCTCGTGGACATGTAGCGAGGCGGTGTGCACCTCGAACGACCTGTGCTCTTTCTTACCTGCCCAGACTAGCTGGGGGTCGAGATGCGGATCGTAGTCGAACCTGGCAGGCGAGGGCGCCTTCGACTCTCGCTCAGGGCGGGTCCGCCCTACAGGAACGGATGGCACCGGGGTTACGTAATCGTACGTCTTGTGCGTGGGAAGAGGCGGATCGGTCTCCGGCGTTACGAGACCAACGGGAGGGTTATTGATGCGCTTCTTGTCGGTGTGCTCGTAACGGTCAATCGGGCGCTTGTGAGGCTTGCCACCCGTGGCTTTCCCTCGTGGCATCTAGTTCCGTACTCCTTCGCGGTTTCGTTGGGCCCTGAGGTTTCGGTTTGGCAGAGAAGTATAGCGCACGGTATTGGGTGGCGGCGAACAGCAGGTTCCTCACTTCGTTCGGAATGACAAAATCTTGGACGGCGGATGACGAAATCCTGGGCGGCGGCGCTTAATGCCTGATCTTGGGCGAGGTTGTGCGACCGTCCCTACAGAAGTTGTGGTGATGGCGGCGGACAGCGGGTCCTTCGGCTGTATTTGTGTCGCGCTTGGCACGACACAAATTTCGCTCAGGATGACAGATGATGGGACGGGAGTTCCGGTCCACATGAGCTTGAGTGCAGAAACACGAAAGCCCCGGTAGTCGGCCGGGGCTGAAACTTGGTGCTGGACACTGCCTGTCAGCTTTAATGATAGACCAGCTGTGTGCGGTGTCAAGGACAATTCGTGATGGTCGAGTGACCGCGGAGGATGAGGGATTCGAACCCTATATGGCTGACTTAGCCACTCGACTGCTTGACAGGCAGTGTCCAGTACCCACTGGCAACACCCTCCAAACGCGGCCTGCTGGGAATAAGTCTATTCGCGCGAGAGTGTTTTTAGTTCGAGAGTGGCGAATTATATTGGGGCGGATTCCGAAGTGGGAACGTCATGGTTCGTGGCGCTGCTGGCATTCGCGGGCGGGGACCCTTCGGCTTCGCTCAGGGCAGTTCGGCGCCACATCGATCGGGTTGCTGGAAACAAGAAAGCCCCGGTTATCAGCCGGGGCTGGATTGGTACTGAAACGCCGTTTGCGAAACATCTTTAGGATAACTCCGGCAGCGGCGGAGTCAAGCGGAATTAATTTGTCGAGTGACGACAGAGGGTGAGGGAGTCGAACCCTAATGGCTGGTAGCCACTCGACCGTTTCGCAAACGGCGTCCAGTACCCACTGGCATCACCCTCTAAACGCTGTCTGCACGGGGATAAGTTTATTGCACGGCGATTGCTTCCACGCGGGTGGTGGCGAACTAAATTGGTGGCGGATTCCGAAGTGGGAATGAGGGCTGAGTCCTGTGCGGGAGGTTAGGGGATGTGGTGATGGCGGCGGACAGCAGGTCCCTCGACTTCGTGATTGGACTCGCTCTGCGAGTCCAATCACTTCGCTCGGGATGAGAATTCGGAGAAGATTTGTGCGGAAGGCTACGCGGCCTGGCCGGCTTGGGGGGCGGCCAGGGGCGGGTCCTGGGTGCGGGTCCAGGTGTAGCGCATGCGGTGGATTACGGTGATGGTCGAGAGCACGGCGATGATCCAGAGGACTGGGGCCATGCGGTTGAAGAGTGCGCCGAGGATTACCAGGACGAGGCGCTCGGGGCGCTCCATGAAGCCTACGCGGCAGGAGCCGATCAGGGATTCGGCGCGGGCTCGGGTGTAGCTGACCATGATGGCGCTGATCATGACGAAGGCGGTCAGCACGACGTAGAAGAAGCGGTCACTGCGGGCGTAGAAAACCAGCAGGCCGAGGAACTGCGAGGCGTCACTGTAGCGGTCGACGACGGAGTCGAAGAAGGCTCCGAAGCGGGTGACGCGGTTGGTGGCGCGGGCGACTTCTCCATCGACCAGATCGAAGAAGCCGGAGAAGATGATGACCAGTCCGGCGTAGATGAACATGCGCTTCTGATTGCCGGCGGCGGCCGAGCCGAAAAGAATTGCGGCCCAGGTATTGACCACCAGTCCCATGAAGGTGAGCACGTTGGGATTGATGCGCGAGAGCGCCAGCCAGCGGACAATGGTTTGCAGGAGCACGCCGCAGGCGCGTCCGAAGGCGCTGGTCCAGGATTTTGAAGAAGAGCCGGCACTCATTGTGGTGGCTCCGGGATTGGAGAGACACAGACCATGCGGGTTCGAACGCAGTTTCTTTCGCCCCTTCGGGGCTGGTTCCGTTTGTTGCTCCTACCCACGGCTTACGCCGTGGGCTGCATTCTTTCGCCGCTTCGCGGCTTGATGCGGCGGCATCAGGCTTTGGCCTCTTCGGGCTCGGCCTGGTCGTGAATGGTGGTCAGGCTCAGGATTTCCAGCTCGCGCTTGCCGTTGGGAGTGACGACGATCACAGTTTCTCCGACCTTCTTATTGAGCAGGCAGCGGCCGATGGGAGAGTTCGTGGAGATCTTTCCCGCCGCTACGTCGGACTCTTCGCTGGTCACGATCTTGTATTCCATCTCTTCGTTCTTGGTGCTGTCGTAGACCTTGACGGAAGAACCGAGGCCAACTTTGTCCCGGGGGATATTGTTCATGTTGACCATGGAGAGCTCCGCCAAGCGCTTGCCCAGCTGGCGGACGCGCGCCTTGACGAACTCCTGGCGCTGCTTGGCCATGTGGTATTCGGCGTTCTCGCTGAGATCGCCGAGGGCCGCGGCCTTTTTGATTTCTTTAGGAAGTTCGTGGATGAGCTCGTGCTCGAGCGCGTTGATCTCGTCCTGCAGTTTTCTTTTGATGATTTCAGTCATGCGCGAAGGCCAGCTTTGAGGGATTATAAACCTTGGCGGGCGGAGAAGATCGTAAGTCGGCGTTGCTGGAGAGTGGGCCTTAATATGAAGGTCAGAGCGCCAGTTACAGGCTTCAGGCCTGAAACTCAGACGCTTCCGGGAAGCGGAGATCACATTTGCCCAAGGCCAGGGCAAGGAGTTCTTCGACTTTGGTTTCCTCGCAGTTGCGGGCCATGGCCACCTCGCTTACCAGGAGGTAGCGGGCGCGCTCCAGCATCTTCTTCTCGCGGAAGGAAAGCGGCTTGGCCTGATGCAGGGCGATCAGGCTCTTCAGCACTATGGCAACTTCCAGCAAGGAGCCGGTGCGCATGCGGTCGGAGTTTTCCTTGAAGCGCTCTTTCCAGTCGGCGTTACTCAGATTCTCGGCAACTGAAAGAAAATCAAGGATTTTCTGGACTTCGCCGTTTCGCACGACGCGGCGCATTCCCACGTTGCCCACATTGGCACAGGGCACCATGACCTTCAAACTGCTGGCCTTGATGTTCAGGAGATAGAACTTTTCCACGGTCGCGCCGATTGACCGGCTGCTTATTTGTTCAATGACGCCTACACCGTGATTGGGATAGACGACCTTATCGCCGATGTGGAAATTTAGGTCAATACCATTCATACCAGCCACCCGGGAAGGAAGAATTTGGGTTCGTGGGGAAGAAAATCAGTATCAGTCCTTTAGTAATAGTACTCCGAAAGGGTCGGAAAGGCAAGGACGCGGGGCGGGGCAACCCAGGCTAACTATATCCTAAGTAGTTGCTGCGTAAAGCTTTATTGCGGATTGGCGTAGAGCAAAGTAAGACTCAATGGAGAGAAATCGAGAGTGAACAATTCGTTAACCGCATATAATTTCTGCCGTGACGGAAGACTTAACTAAAGGTCGGGGGAATGATCCGGGGCGCGACTCTTCCCGGATTGGGAAGACTGCGGCTCGGCATACCGGACGGATTCTTGGTCTCGACGTCGGGGCGAGGAGGATCGGAGTGGCGGTCTCCGACCCTCTTGGGATTACGGCACAGGGTCTGGAAACCTTACAGCGCAGGAACAAACGGACCGATCTCGGGCTGTTGGCGGAGGTCATCCGGCAATACGACGTGAAGGAAATCGTGGTCGGCCTGCCTTTGCGCATGAGCGGGGAGGAAGGTACGCAATCGGCAAAGATGCAGGCATTCGCGGAGGATCTAAGCAAGCGCTTCCGGCTGCCGGTACATTTGTGGGATGAGCGGCTAACCTCGGCGGAAGCGAACCGCCTGCTGCGCGAAACGGAGTTATCAATTGCGAAGCGCGGCAAGGCTGTCGACCGGATGGCGGCGGTTTTGATCTTGCAGGGATGGATGGACCTACGGCTTCCGGCTGCCGCTTCCCGGCTTCCGGTTCGAGAGGAGTGACAGCTTCACTCTCTCGTTCCCCAAAGAGTGGGTCCAGCATTCTTCAGTGATCTGACTAGGCGGTCCGAGCGGTTCGAAAGGCGCGGAGTAGACCCTTGAGGAGTTGGCCGACGCGTGCCGTCTTGAACGCCCGAAGCCGGGAGCCAATTTCACTGTCCGCGCACTGCGCGGCGGTAGGCGGCTACGTTCTTGTTGTGTTCTTCGATGGTGCGGGCGAAGCGGTGATGGCCCTGAGCGTCGGCGACGAAGTAGTAATAGTCGGTTTGAGCGGGATGCATTGCAGCCTCGAGCGCGCTCTTGCCTGGATTGCCGATGGGGCCAGGGGGAAGCCCGACATATTTGTAGGTGTTGTAGGGCGATCGGAACTGCATGTCGTCGTGATGCAGCGCGCCGCTGTAGGTTCTGGCAAGAAGTTCGGCGTAAATGACGCTGGGGTCGGCGTCGAGAGCGATCTTTTTCGCCAGCCGGTTGTAATAAACGCTGGCGACGATAGGCCGCTCTTCGGCGACGGCGGTTTCTTTTTCTACGATGGAGGCCAGGATCACGGTACGCTCCAGGGCATCATTCTGCGGACTGTCGGTCGGCAGGCGAGGCGGCGAAGCCGAAACTGAATCGTGTGAGGCTGGCGCGTCAGCGCTTCCTGCTGCGCTTGCGGCGTCCGCAGTTAACCCGATCTGGCGTGCCACCTGGCGGAATTGCTTGACCATGGCTGCGGCCATGTCCTGCATGCTCATCATGCGGGTGAATTCATAGGTGTCGGGAAAGAGATAACCTTCAAGAGAGTGCGCGCCGGGAGCAAGGTCGGCAATCAGCACGGTATCGGAGTGCGCAACTTTGAGGAAATCTTCCGCCGGGCCCAGCCCAGCGGCCTCAACCGCGCGCGCGATATCAAACATGGTGAAGCCCTCGGGCACGACCACGGTATGGAAGTAGACATCGCCGCGCGCCAGCCGATTGTGAACGTCGATAGCGTCTGCCGGCTTATCAAATAAATACTCCCCTGCCTTGAGCGATCGCTGGCGATGAAAAAAATCCCAGAGAAGGAACGCGCCGGCGCTGCGAATGACTCCCGCGGATTGCAACTCGGAGGCGATGCGGCGCGTGGAGTATCCGGGATGCAGCATGGCGATGGTCTGTGCCGGCGGCGCCATCGGGATCAGCAGCGCCCACGCCAGCCATCCCGCCGCCGCAAGGAGACCAACCACGATCACGAAGAAAATCTTGCGCACGATGAGGATAGTGTAGATCAGGATGGGGAGCCTTCTTACTGACTTTGGTAAGCCTTGGAGTTGCGATCGGTTGTACGAACGGTTAAACCGGAATGGCGGGCGCTGACTTTGTGGAGCGGGCGGCAAGTGGGGCATTCGCCCCCACGACAGCCGCCG
>JBAVAV010000255.1:0-3254 GCA_049585895.1 Candidatus Sulfotelmatobacter sp.
GCCCGCATGGTCCGCGATACCGGGGTTGCTGGCGCTGTTTTTGCTGTGGTTTTTTCGCGATCCCGAGCGAGCCATTCCGGACACCCCCGGCGCCGTAGTATCTCCCGGCGATGGCCGAGTGACGGAAGTTGCGCAGGCGACGGCGGGTGGCGAGAAGTTGGCGCGCATCAGCATTTTCCTAAGTGTTTTCGATGTGCATGTGAACCGCTCGCCGATTGCCGGGGTCATCCGCGAAGCGCGCTACCAGCGAGGAAAGTTTCTCAACGCCATGAACCAGGCTTCCGCAGAACAGAACGAGCAGAATGTTGTAACCGTGGAAGGAGACGGCCAGGTTGTGATTTTCAAACAGATTGCCGGCCTGTTGGCCCGGCGGATCGTGTTCGAACCTAAGGTAGGAGATCGTGTGGCGCGGGGCCAGCGCGTGGGCCTGATCAAGTTTGGTTCTCGCGTGGACGTGCTGCTCGACAACGCCGCCGCCCTGCAGGTTAAAGTGGGGGATCGCGTGAAAGGCGGGGCGAGCGTGCTGGCTTATCTGCAAGCCAAGAGTGAACTGGCAATTGCAGACAGCCTTTCCGCCGCCCGAGGTGCCCGATGATGGACGCTGCGCTCCAGAAACGCAGGCATGGTGAGAATCGCGGTGGCCGGATGCGTAAGGGAATGTACATCCTGCCGTCGCTGTTCACCACGGGCAATATCGCGTTGGGCTATTACGCCATTCTCCAGGTGATGCAGGCAAGCGTGCGCGAGCCCTGGCACCTGAATATTGCGGCGAAGGCAATCGGGTTTGCGGTGTTGTTCGACGGCCTTGACGGACGCATTGCGCGCATGACCCACACCAGCAGCGACTTTGGCCGGGAACTGGATTCGCTGGCGGACGTCATCACTTTCGGCGTAGCGCCCGCGATGCTGGCCTGGACCTGGGGATTCCGGCTGCTGCCGGAAGTCGCGCTGACAGAGTGGACTGAGTGGCATATTAAGCTGACGCAAGTGGGCGCGATCGCGAGTTTTCTTTTTTTGATTGCCGGCGCCAGCCGCCTGGCGCGCTTCAATATAACAACCAATGCGCAGCCTTCCAATCCCGGGCGGCCGGGGAAGAAGTATTTTGTCGGCATGCCGATTCCGGCTGGAGCGGGGGTAATCGCGGCTGTGGTTCATTACTGGGAGGGCGCCCCGATTGTCTTCTGGTATACGGCGTTGACCTGGCTGGCACTCGTGGCGGTGGTGGGTTACCTGATGGTAAGCACGTGGCGCTTCTACAGCTTTAAGGACATTGATTTCGGCTCGCGGCACCCCTTCCGGTTGATCATACTTCTGGGCGCGCTTTTCGCGGGCATCGCTGTCTTCTCGCGGCAGGTGCTTTTCGGGATCGCTCTGCTCTATACGTTCTCGGGAGTGTTCTGGCGGGTGCAGTGGATGTTTCGCCGGAAGAACCAGCCTCCGCCACCCGCCTACAAGGAGGCTTCACAGACCTCGTGAGCGAAGCTTCCAGGACGCCAACGCTGGCCCACCCGGTTCCGGTTCGCGGGCAACTCTACCGCTCGGCCATTGTGGGCGCGGCCACGCTCAAGGGCAAGGAAGTCGTCGAGATGCTCACCGAGCGCAACTTTCCCGCGGTGGATGTGCGCCTGCTTGACGATGATGAATCGATCGGCCAACTGGAAGCGATTGGCGATGAGGTCAACTTTATCCAGAGCGTGCGGACGGAGCAGTTCGATCGCACCGATTTCACGTTCTTTGCCGGCGACGCCGAGTGTACGCGCAAAGTATGGAAGACGGCGCGCAACGCGGGCAGCGCCATCATTGACCTCTCGAGCGCGCTGGAAGATGCCGAAGACGCCAGCGTGCGGTCGCTGTGGACGGAGCGCGAGCGAGGCCAGATTGTGCAGCCGGAGTTACAGCCGGGACCGTGCGTGGCCGCCCACCCGGCTGCGGTGGTTCTGGCACTGTTGCTCTTGCGCGCGGGGAAGACGGGGGCCGTTCGCCGCGCGGTGGCGACCATCTTCGAGCCGGCGTCGGAACGCGGGCAGAAGGGCATGGACGAATTACATCAGCAAACCGTGAACCTGCTGTCGTTCCAGCCGCTACCGAAAGATATTTACGACGCGCAAGTGGCGTTCAATTTGGTCGCGCGCTACGGACAGAATTCTCAGCCCTCTGTGGACTCTCTTGAGGCACGGGTGCTGCGCCATTACCGGAAGATTGCAGGAGAAGACGCGCCGCAGCTCGCGGCGATGTTGTTGCAGGCTCCGGTTTTCCATGGCCACGCGCTCGCCCTGTTTGTGGAGATGGATGCAGCGCTGGACGCGGCGCAAATGTCGCAGGCGCTGGCGGGAGACCACGTGAGTATTACCGGAGCGGAAGACGATTTTCCCAGCAACGTGAGCTCGGCGGGCCAGGCGAACATTCTTGTTTCGCTGAAGCAGGATTCGAGCCGGCCCAATGGAATGTGGCTGTGGGCGGCGGCGGATAATCTGCGGATCGCCGCAATTACCGCGGTGGAATGTGCCGAGAGCATGATCCCAACCCGGCCGCTGGGAAAGATTCAATGAAGGCGGCCGCGGCTGTCACCCTGGCGTTTTTCTTGCTGGCGGGCGCTGGTTGCGGATATCACACTGCCGGCCACGCTGTGCAACTGCCGGAAAACGTCAAGACTATTGCGGTTCCAGCGTTCGTCAACCAGACTACGACGTACCGGATCGAGCAGATGCTCACCGCGTCCGTGGTGCGGGAATTCACCACGCGCACGCGCTATCACATTTTGAACGATCGCAGCGAAGCGGCCGACGCGACCTTGCTGGGCAGCGTGCTCTCAACGTCGGCCTCGCCGCTTACCTACAATTCGGCGACTGGACAGGCGGCCAGCGTACTGGTGGTGGTGAGCATGAAAGTTTCGTTGACCGACCGTCAGGGGAAGGTTCTCTATCAGAATCCATCCTACGTATTCCGCGAGCAGTATGAAGTCTCGCAGGATCTCAAGAGCTTTTTTGAGGAGGACTCGCCGGCCTACCGGCGGCTGTCGCAGGATTTTGCCCGCACCCTGGTGTCAAATATTTTGGAGGGCTTCTAGGTGGTAGAGTCGAGGGCGGGGAGAGTCATCGGGATGGAGATCCGTTGATGCGAGCCTTTGCCCAGGCTGATCGTTTTGTGAGCGAAATCGAATCGCGCAAGCTGCGCGCGGCTTATGTATTTGTGGGAGACGAGGCTTTCTTCCGCAAGCGCATTCGCGACGCCATCCTCGAGCACCTGGTTCCTGT
>JBAVAV010000256.1:0-19438 GCA_049585895.1 Candidatus Sulfotelmatobacter sp.
CGCATTTCTGGATCAGAACTGGCTAGAAAAACAGTTTGCAGCAAATAAGTTTTCGATAGCCCACGAAGATGTGGACGAAGATAGAACGGTGATAACTGCTTCGCCCGCCGAGATCCAGGAACTGCTCAAGAAGTTGTCAAAAAATCCGGAAGCATTTAGCAACCTGAAGTCCGATTGGCACCGAAAGAAAGATAAGTAGTCGAAAATTACATCGTCCACAAATTCGTCACGATTCCGCTTGATCAACCTTTCGAACGGATTGGCCGGTGTCCCTCGATAAGAGCAAAGAACGCGATTCCACGAATCTCAATAGTCTTGGGGCTTTAATCCCCGGCACTCCCACAACAGTCAACCTGCCATAATTTCCACACCCTTTCTGTTCATTCAACCTTGCCCTCATTCCCGCAATCTCCAATACTCGATTCATACCCCAAACGAGCGCCTCGCGAAAGCGCAGCTAACTCGTTCAGGCTCAAGTTTTTGCCTCTAACTCATTGCAGCCATTGGATCAAATTTCAAAAATCCCGCCAACCCTCTGATTCCAATAGATCAGGGGAGAGGGGGTAGGAGACCGTTATGCCTTCGTTCCCAAATCGGTGTCAGCACATCAAGGTCAACGGCACGCAGTGCGAATGCCCCGCGCTGCGCCGCAATCCGCTCTGCTACTTCCACAAACGCCATCACGACGAGCGTCTCCAACTCAACGCCGACCGTGCCAAACGTCGTCCCGCCATGATCGACCTGCCTGTCCTTGAGGACGCCAATTCCATCCAGGTTTCGCTCATGCAGATCATGCGCCTCGTCATCACTGGCCAGATCGAGAGCAAGACCGCCGGCCTCCTGCTCTATGCCTTGCAAACCGCCAGCGCCAACTTGCCCCGCACCCGCTTCGAGCCGCACATGCACCACGTCGTTCTCGACCCGAAGTCCGTGCACGAAACCCCGCTTAACGGGCAAATCTGGGACGATTCCGATTTCATCGACGAAGACGATGAAGCTGCCATGCGCGCCCAGGCTCTGGAAGAAGCCCGGGCCAGAGCCGAAAAGAAAGCCGAACGGGATCGCTGGGCCGAAGCCGAACTGAAGCGCTTCATTGAAAAAGAGAAACGCCGGGAGGAAGCAGAACGGGAAATCGACCGCCGCAAAGAAGCCGCCCTCGCGGCGGAAGAAAGATTCTATGAACAACGTGCCAAAAAGGCCGAACTCGAAGGCCCGCGTCCCTGGGAAGCCGCCGCGCGCCGGAAATCCCCCGCCGTCCCTAATCCAAATCCAAATAATGATGATGTCATCCCGACCCTTAGCGAAGGGAAGGAGAGGGACCGTACGTCAGCCGGCGCAACCAGTGCAGCAAACGGGACCCTCCCAGCCGTCGCCGCAACATCGCCAGTCGCCGCAACCTTGCCCAGCGTCCCCACAACACCAGCAGTAATGCCCGCCGACCATGCTGCCCGCCGCCCTCCCGCGAAGGTCAGCATGAACGAAGTCAGAAAACAGGTCAGCGATCAAATCAGAAAAGCGCTTCCGGAAATCGCCGCCGCCGTCCAGTCAGCCAGAGCAAAGTCAGCCAAAGAAAAGGCAAACAGAGTAAATGGAAACAGCAGTGGATGAAGCAGTTCGACTAATTGTGCCGGCAACATCGCCCCCACTATCAAACCGTGGGTGTACAATCGGTCGCGCAAAGTACCTAAATCCCAGCTGAAACGCAAAATGGAGCCAAGCAATGAAGAGAACCCTGGTGTGGTGTGCGGTGGCAGTGATGACGCTGATGGTAGCGGGGCAAGCGAAAGACAAGAAGATGGGCGGCGGGACCGAGCAGGCCATCGCCGGACTCGAGCAGCAGTGGACCGACGCCGGAAAGGCCAGCAACGCGGACGCGATCGCTCCCTTGCTCGCGGCCGGCTTTGTCAACACCACCAGCGATGGCACGGTGGTGGGAAAGGCCGACACCCTCGCTCATGCCAAGGCAGCAAAATGGGAGACCAACAAGATCGGCAATGTGAAGGTAACGGTCTACGGGAAGACGGCCATTGCGACCGGCGATTGGTGGGGCAAAGGGACGGACGAGAATGGGAAGGCAGTCAATAGCCACGAACGCTGGACCGACACCTGGATCGAGATGGCCGGCGGAAAATGGCAATGCGTTGCCAGCCAGGGCACTACGGTCAAAATGTAGGAACAGGATTTGGAGACACCGTCGCCAGCATTCCTTCTACCCTTGCAAAAGGCGCAAGGGTGGGGCATCGTTAGCGGAGCGCCGCCGGGCAAACCTTCAGCCCGGAGCCAGAAGGGAAGTCGCGTTCCAGCCGGGAACGGCGATTCCTAATTTCGTTTTCACGTGGGGAGAAACACGGCGGGGCATTTCCTTCGGCGGGCGGAAGCGCTGGAGCGGGTGCAGGCGCATATAGCGCGCAAAGGTCTCCATGAATTCCGGGGGTTGGCCATCGCTGGCCGTGCAAAAAGTCAGCAGCAGAGCTCCCCGGCGGGCGCACCACTGGAACAAAGCGGCGAGTAGTGCTTCAAGCAAGCCGGTGCGAAGCGGCAGAACAAAAATATCTTCCAGAAAGAAAGAGCAGGGATTGCTAGTATTCACAATGCAGTAGCCGCAGCTTCCGCACGCTTCATGAATGAGCGTGGCATAAGTGGTTCCCGGGCGTTGCCAGAAGCGCCAGGTCAAGTCAGCGCGATCGCGCCGCGGAGACATGCCGGCGCACAGGCGCGCTTCCTGCCAAAACTGCGAAAAACATGCCGACTGCATTGCTTCGGCCGAACTGAGCTCCACCAGCTTCAGCGGAGAAGTGCGATCATCCCGCTCCGAAACGGCCGCAAGCACGCGAGCCATACGGCCCCACGCGGGACCAGGATAACGGTTAGCCAAAACTCCAGCCAGGCGGCTGAGTGCGGAGGGGGACTGGAGTCCGCGCACCATGCGGATCCAGCGGGCATCGCCCGCATAGCCGAGCGGTTTCCGTATTCGGGTTACGCCGCGAGCGCAGGAGTAAGTCGCGTCAAAGCGGCGGTCGGCTTCTGCCAGGCATTCCTTCTCGAAGCGCAAGTACAGAAACTTCGAGCGAAATTCGGGAAGCAAAAAAGAGTTGGCGGTCTTGGCGCAAAGCAAATCGTCCTCGCCCAGGGTAAATCGAACTGGGAAGAGCGCATGATGGCCGACGATTTTCCACGAGCCGTCGTTTTGTTCGGACTCGACCACCCAGCTCGCGATCGGGCCTCCCGGAGCGTGATACCAGAGCCAGCGAAAAAGCTGCATGGAGCGCGCCGGCGCCAGCCCGCGAGTGCCGACTATGCAGTTGTAGAGAGCATTGAGTTCGGCCTCATCGGCCGGCTGGAAATGCCGGCTGCGCACTGCGCTCATGGCAATTTCTGGTTGAGGTAAGCGACCATGCCCTGGATGGTCGTTACCTGCTCGATATCAGCATCGGGAATAGTCAGATCGTAAGCCTCCTGGATGCCGGCGACAATGTTGAAAAAGTCGAGAGAGTCGGCCCCGGCGTCGACGAAGCGCGTATGGTCGGAAAGCTGCTCCAGATCGATGACTGTATCTAGCCCGATAACAACCTCGCGAATCTGAGCAGAGGAAATAGGGCGCGTCTCATGACGAGGCTGCCTGGTGCCGATAGTGCTACTGGCGGTACTCATAGATTCCTCCCAGGGTTTCGGGCCACACTCGCAGCTGATCCGATGAGGCGATGCGCTTGATTGATATCGCCGACGAGGAAGCGGTCTGAAACGGTTTCGCGAATCGCGAAGGACAGCGGATGTGATTCTGAAAGTGGGGCCGACAACTCGATCCGGCAAAACCACCACTGGTGTGGTCCGACCTGAGGCGACACAACCTTCATTAAAACAACTAACTGCTCAAAGGCCGTGTAGCCCTGCACCGGTTCGTGGAAGCAGGAAAACCACCGGCGGCATATAGCTGCGCTGACGGCAGTTTGCTCATCAAAGGGCACGCGCGCCGAGATGGGAACGCCGGTTTCTACCAGCCAACCGTGGATACATTGCGAGAGGTGCCGGATGCGGAAGGTCCCGAAAGCTTTGGGCTCGGGAACGAAACTGGCGCGAACCTGATGTGTGACCGGGCGCCGCAGGACCATCGACTCTACAAACGCAGCTGGCGAAAAATGTTGCTGGGCAAGGCTGGTGAGCGCGGGAAATAAGTCGGTGGAGTGGAGGTAGTTGCGCAACCCCCTGAATGGCAAGCGGAATGGTGCGGGCGCGCGGAGCGGTGCGTCGTCGCTGCCGAGCCGGTCAAGAAAATTCAGGTCGTCGCCGGGATCATCGCCAGTGGTGGGCAAGACCTGCAATTCTTTCGGGCTCGGAAGGCAAAGGTTTCTGTGCGCTTCTGGAATACAAGGCGGAGAAGCGAAAACGCGATCCATGACCGAGAGCTCCTCGGTCGTAGCGTAAGCGATGTCCGAGTTCGCGCCGCAAGAACTAGGAGCATTGACCAGACGAAGGGTCGGGGCCCATTCCCATAATCGGAATAGGACAAATCGGGCGGTGAACTACGCTTGTTTGCGGGACTTGCACCCCATGGGGCACGGGGCATTCTCGCGAAAATGCAATTCGCGAAAAAGCAAAGGGTCGCTCGATGAGCGACCCTGAGATGTTTGGCTACGGAGTTTAGAGTGTGGACTCGATCTCGAATCCCCAGGCTTCCAGAAGAGGCTCAGGGATGTACTTCGAGTTCTTGTTTCGGCGCGCCCACTCGCGCAGCCGGGTCGAGCGCAGGTATTGATCGGGCGAAAGTTTGTACTCGCGAACGACCTGCTCGAACTCGGTAATGGTGGGGACGATGGGGCCGATCGGCTCGGGCTTGCCCCAATTGGGATTTCCGCGTCTCTTCGCCATGAAAAATGCCTTTCGTACAAAAGGGGATGAACTCGCTGGTGCCTACCGCCTATCTATATGATTCTCCAAGCTCTCCGCAGGATGCAGAAGCCAACTCCCACCTCGGACAGCTAGGCCTAGGCCAAGCCTCAAGGCGATCGAATAGCTAAACGGAGACTTAGCATGTTAGGCCAATGTTTCTCTTAAGTCAATCGAAATCTGCACTCCTTAACTTTAGGCGGAAGCGGCTAAGTGTTTGAATATTAGAGATTTATTAGGGCTAGCCATGCCGATTCAGGCCGAGCGAACAGGCAACTTGACCGAGAACGTTTGGAGATCTCTGTCTTGCATCCTTTTAGTGCGTAGCACGCTTGGGCGGGAACACCGAGAAGACCGGGCCGGACTGCGGCGCTGGATCTTGTTGGGGAGAATGAAGTTACGGTCGTAACCCTCGCGAGCCGAGCTTCATTGACCCTGGCTCGGCACCGGCATAAAGTGCGGAAAGAGGCTGGTACGCGGGAAATCCGCGCAGCGCGTGCGTGTGATGGAAACAGCCAGTCCCACCCCTGCGAGATGATGGAACTACGAGATCGAATTGTGGAAGGAGCAGTTGCCACGCCATGAAGCTTAGCTCTCTGGTCTTGTCCTCCGACGAGAAAATCGTGCGTGCGCTGCGCCGCACTTTGGGAGAGCTTGAGATCACAGTGGAGCACTGCGCTGACGCGGAAGCCGCCCTGCGGAAACTGACCCGCGACCGGTTCGAGGCCATCATCGTAGACTGCGCGGACGCGGGCTCGGGCGAGGTGCTGCGCAGTGCCCGGAATGCTCCCTGCAACAAGCGCGCCGTGGCCGTGGCGATTCTGGATCCGGTTACCGGCGTGCGCTCGGCTTTCGATCTGGGCGCCCACTTTGTTCTTTACAAGCCGGTTTCCGGCGAGCGCGCGAAGGCAAGTTTTCGCGCGGCGCGAGCGCTCATGAAGAGCGAGAGGCGGCGCAATTTGCGCGTTCCGATTCAAATTCCGGTGGCGATCTTCAATCCCGACACAGGCACTCACCTCAAGGTCAACAGCATCGATTTGAGCGAAGGCGGCCTGGCCGTGAAACTCTCCCGTAGCAGCAAGCCCACAGGGCGCGCGCGGGTTTCGTTTACCCTGCCGGGTTCTTCGATCGGCGTGGAGTCTGCCGCAGAGTTTGCCTGGGAAGGAACCGGCTCGCAGGCAGGGCTTCGTTTTCTGGATCTTTCGCCCGAGACCGCCCGCCAGCTGCAAGAGTGGCTTACACGCAATTCCTCGGACGATGAAAAGGCCGACCCGCCAGTCCGCTCTCAACTGACCGATCTCAGCCTGGGTGGTTGTTACCTCGAGATCGCGTCCCCATTTCCAGTCGCCACGAGGGTGACGCTCTCGATGAGCGCGGCGGGGACGGAACTGCGGGTGCAAGGTGTGGTTCGCGTGATGCATCCGGAGAAAGGCATGGGAGTGGAGTTTACGCAGGCGACGGCGGAGCATCGCACGGTTCTGGAGAAATTCCTCGGCGTGCTCACGGAGAATCGCGAACTGCTGCCCGAGTTGCTGGTCGCACCGGAAGGCCTCGAGACCGAAGATTCCGCTTCGCCCAAGGCCGCAAACGATTCCGGAGCAGACGCGGACGACCCGTTGCTACAACTTTTCTGCTGTCAGCCCAGCCTCACCTCCGAGGCCTTCCAGGAAGAATTACGCAAGCAGCGGGCAACGCCTCCCGGCGCAGCTGCGGCCGCGCACACTTCCTCGTAGGACCGCGGTTGCATTTAAGACTGCGCTTCCTGAAATCAATCCCGTCATTGTAGGCCGGTCTCCGTGATCCCGGGAATGTCCCCACATCAATCGGCTTTAGTTTGGTGACCAGAATTGAACACACCGCACACAAGGGTGTGGGTGCATACTCATAATTAGCCGAGAATCCAAACATGGAATTCGGGCTGATTTGAAATATCGCCAAATTTGGTTTTAGGTCCGCTATTCGCATACTGTGTTACATCGGAGTCAAGATAAAGAAGCGGCCGACTGGGAGGGAAAATGAAAAGTTACTTGATGAAACGGTTCGTTGCACTGGTTCTCGCTTCCGGCTTAAGTCCCGCATTCTCACCACTACGCGCACAGGCTCAGTCCAGCAAAGAGCCAGCGAAGGCGGTGTCGGCAACGGGCTGCTTAATGAAAGGCGATGAGCCGGGGGAAGTCTGGCTGGAGGAAAAGGGCGGAACGATCTACGGGCTGGAGAGCTCGAAAATCAAGCTCAACGCCCACCTTGGCCACGAAGTTACCGTGACGGGATACGTGCTGGCCGAAGGTAAGGAGGAAGCGGGGGAAGAGGCGAAAGAGCAAAACAAAACTGGCAAACATGAAACTGCCGATTTTCGTGTGCTGACACTGAAGATGGTCAGCACGACCTGCAAGCAGTAAGCCGAGACGGCGTCGCGCCGCCGCCGCCGAATTTGTGGAGGACGCTGGCGATCCGGCTTTGATGGGAAGTCCCTCTTCTGGGGCGCGCCGCTTGAGCGTCTCGAGATCGGTACCGGACAAGTGGATGTTGATGCGCGCATCCTTGCGCATATAGCGACTTTCTGCCTGACCAGCGGTCTGCTTCCGGCTCTTCGGATGGCGCACAGGCTGAACTCGCCGCGCTATAGGGCCGAGAGGAGACTCTTTTCTTCGTCATCAGAAAATCCGCAGTCTTCCATTCGAGACATTGAGCGCCACTTCTCCGAACAGCACTTGCCTGGGCTAGAATGAATCGCGAGCCGGGATGGCGAAATTGGCAGACGCAGCGGACTTAAAATCCGCAGGTCCGAAAGGACTGTGGGGGTTCGATTCCCCCTCCCGGCACCACTTAACCCTAGCCGTTCCACGTACTTCACTGCACCTTGCGGTTTGCGCTCGTGGCTCCCGCCGGAGCGCTTTCCACAGCAATTAGGGCTGGATTAGGGCTAACGGCTTTTTCCGCCCGCGCCCGCTCCAGCATTTCGACGGCGGCGCGCTGGTCCGCGCTGCTAACGATTGCGTAGCGGCGGAGCATCGAGGGAGTGCGCCAGCCGCCCGTCGCCATGATGACCGACTCCGGCACGCCTGCCGCTCGCAGCGCCTTGGCCGCCGAGCGCCGCATATCGTGCGGAATTAGGCCCCGGTAGGCGGGCCGCCCCGCGCCGCACTGCTTTTCGTCCGGGAGTTGGCTTCTACACGTTCCTCCGCCCGGTACAGCCTGCCCGCAAGCGCGACAAACGAACCGGCCCAGCCCCGCGCGTTCGCAAAGGCTTTGCCAAGCGTTGCGAATATCCCGTACCGGCGCGCCACCTTCGCGCGTCAGTACGGCATCGTCCGGGCCTTTGCCTGCGGTGGCGGCACGCAGCAACTCGAACACCCGCGCCGTCATCGTCACTTCTCTGCCGTCGCGGTTCTTCGTGGTCCCGGCATCGAGTCGGATCGTGCGGGCAGGGAAATTTAACTGGCGCACGCGCAGCCCGAGCAGTTCTCCGCGCCGCCAGCCGTAGGTGAAGGAAACCTCTAAGAACGTGCGAAGCCACGGCTCTGTGGCTTGGGCTGCCAGCCGGTCGAAATCTGCGTCCTCGACGAAGCCTCGGCGCACGTTGTCCTCCTTCAACATGGGGAAGTGGGGAACGTCACGCACCTTGGGCGGTGAGGAACGCCGAGCCAGGTTAAACATCCGGCGCAGCGTCGCAAATTCGCGGTTAATGGTAGCGTTGGCCGCGCCTTCCTCTTGCCGCGTGCGCGCGTAGCGGGTAAGGCTCTCGCTGGTTACGCCGGAAGCGAGAATGTGAGCGAATACGGGTGCCAAATGTCCGATCCAGCGCTCCGGGTGCTTCGCGTCTTTCACTCCCCAGCGCCAACTTAATTCCCGGAGGCCCCGAGGCCGGTTTACTTTCGTGTAGTCCTCCAAGGCTCGGTACAGTTCTTCCACCCGCGCCGGTTTGCGCGGTGCAGCCCACTCGCCCCGGCTCACGGCTCCCAGCCGTTCGGTAAGCAGGTCTTGCGCCTTGCGCTTGCTGGTCTGGCCTGTGGCTTCGCGGATGCGACGGCCATCCCGGTAATATTGAATCACCCATCGTTTACAGCCTTTGTGCTGGAACAATGTTCCAGTGCCAATATCTCTGCGTGCTGTCATCGTGTGCCTCCTCTCTGTTTTGCTGCCTTTCTCGCTTTCGCCTGCCGCGCCTTGCCCGCTTTGCGGGCGCGTTCGATGCGCTGCGTGGCGGTAAGGCTCTTCGCGCTGGCCTCGCCGCCCTTGCGGCCAAGTTCGCTCAACGCTTGCGCGTAATCCCGTTTCTCCATCGTTCCCTCCTTTACGATTCACTAGCAGCTAACCGGCTAGCTAAAGTATAGCTTATAGTGAACCAAAAGAAAAGGCATTGCCCTTTCTCGCAAAATAAGGAAATGAGAAATCTGTATAAAACAAGTAGAGGTGCAAATCATGGTTAAGCACATGAAAACGTCCGCAATCAAAGTCAAAGTGCATTTTCATGGCAAACGTACTGAACTTCGGGTCGTCTTTCCGAACAAAGTGGCCAAGCAGCTTTACCACCGCCTTGGCAATCGTTTCGAGAAAGCATGATTCTCTGGGAGCCAATTTCTTCACGGAATTGGCTCCCTCTTTCTAGAAACCCCCCGGTTTAGTAGCCCCTCAGCGCCCGCAGAACCAGCGTCCCCGGCCCGGCTTTTAGATCCACTAGGGCCGCCTTTAGGAGGCGTCTTTCAGAACTTTGGTACCGGTGCCTTAGCCATCTGAATTTCGTTCCTCAACGTTTTAGCTGCTATCGCAGGCCACTTCTTAGCCTCGGCTCCGGCGGCGACTACTTCAGAAATTTCCTTAGGCGTCTTGTTTTCCTTCACCAACCGGGATATCTCCGCCACGCGCGTGGCCTTGCCTGGATCAGCAGGGCGGCCCGGTTTCCTCTGCGCGGCTTTTACTACGGCGGTCAAAGTTGCCGGGTCCACGTGTCCGGGGAGCGTCGCCATTTGCAAGCCCTTGCCCTGACCTATGTAGGGGCGGCCCTCAAGCACGAACGGCGCGGGCGGATTAAAGTCTCCGGGCTTCACGCACTCTACATATACGCGAGTGCTGGTGATGTCCTCGGTCGCGCTAATTTTCCGCAGGCCGAAGGCCACGCGCACAAACGCGCCCAGATCACCCGCGCCGCGCAACATACTCTCTAGAGTCATAAAGCCCTGATCCGCGCTGCTCTTACGGGCGTGGTGCGCTCCGACAATATCTAAGGCTCCGGCTTCAATCAGCCCGAAGCAACCTGCGCCCAGCCCGGTATCGTTAGCCTTGTTTTCATTTTCGTCCCCTTTGATAAAACGAATTACTGTGTCGAGGAACACGTGTGCGCCGCGCGCCGCCAGCAACAGGTTCGGATCGGTAAGTTCTATGCGGCTTTCGCTCACGGTGCGAAATAGTAATTGGCGGCTTTGCACAAAGTTCCCCAAGCCCATAAGTTCCAGTCGGGCCTTGAACAACGGACGGCCCACTTCTGGAGTGAGATAAATGACACGTTTGGCTTTGTCGGGAACATCAAAGTGGCCGAATAGCGGCGTGCCGTTCAACAACGCCTGCACCATACTCAACATCACCCATGTTTTCAGTGCGCTGGGCAACCCGCCCAGCATGGTGACTCCGCCCTCTTGCAGTATGTCTTTGATGAACATGCGGGGGGGCTTTGTATTGTTGTACTGCTCCCATGTCACGCCCACCGCATCCAGCCAAGGCTCCGAGCGCGGGGCGGCAAATAACGCCGTCACACGGGAGTCCGGGTTCGTCGCGATAAAATCGTCCAGTCCGTTTATGCCTTTTTCTAAGCACTCGCGGGGCAGCCTTTGCACTCCGGCGTCAATGCCGTGAGTAGTGATCGCCAGCACGACGGCCTTAACCTCAGCGTCAGCGACCTGACCATTAGTCCAGACGTTCGAGTCCCACTGCACACTCACCCTGTGGCCGCACAACAGTGCCAAATCTGGTGTGTCGTAGCTCCGGCATCCGCCCGTGGCTACGAAGACTATGTCTTTGCGACCCGTGCGCCGCGCCCAGGCCGTGGCCGCCAACACGGATTTTTCGGCCTCCACGACTACAACGTGAATCTTCGCGAGTTCCTCGGGGGCAGCGGCCAGCAGCCGCTTTCGGTCTGCCGGCAAAATATACAGTCCCCGGCGCGGAGCAACGCGCGCGGGCAGCATAAGGTATTTGTGTTCCGGCTTGCCTTCGGCATCCTCTTCAGGCTTGTCACGGCGGATGCGCGCGTTGAACTCTTTACCTTCGGCGTCGAGGTAAGGAATCATCAGGCCATCAAACTTTGCATCCGGCCCGGCTGCCTTGCACGTGAAACCCTTCTTGCGCGCGACGGCATCTGTTAGGCGGCACCAACCTGCCTCGGACAGCAAGGCGGGCGGAATTTTGAAACGTGCAAGTTGCTTTTTATCTTCGTCAGTCAGTTCCGTCGAACGGCGCGCGGCGACCTTTACGGTCATTGGATTTCCTCCAATAACCGCAGGCAGTCGGCCCAGCGCACGACCACCCGCCGCCCAACGCGATAGGCGGTCAGTTTCTTGAGGCGAATGAATTTGTCGATTAGTTGGACGCTACAGTCCAACATCTCGGCGGCGCGAAGGCGGCCAACGAACTGGAGTTTGTCGGGAGGAACTCTGGATTGTAAAGCAGCGCACATCGCAGAAACCCCGTTTGGTTTCCCCGCGAAGGGCGTCTAATACTCCCCAATCTTGTTCTGTGGGGTAGGGCCTCTTCCGGTTATGCCGACGGGAGTCTTCTGCTACGGATGTTGTAGGGTGCGTACGAAGGAAACCGACCGGGCAACAGCGCTCTACTTTCTGTCCTGTGCCGCCGCGAGTGGCACGCCCGTTCTAAGAGGAACCCCTGCTTGACTCCAACAGAATCACCGTAACGCCTCTATCCTTCAACCCAACTTGCTCCCGCTTGCCACAATCCAGACCCCCTCCGCTCGTTTGGGGTTGCCGCCCTGCATCCCTGCAAGGCGGCGGATTGTGCGCTACGGACCGTCCGGGAGCGAACCGGACAAAATAATTATAGCGCGCCGGGGCGTCGGAGTAAAGGGATAACTCGGCAACGTGTCCAGTTAGTAAGTGGAACATCCATGCCCGATAACAATGAATTGCGTAGCAATCGGGGGCTGTCGTGGGTAATCCGCCTTAAGGCGGTTACCACGCCCGTGCTACCACCCTGACCTACCCTGAAACCCTAAAACCCTAAAACCCTAGGCGCGGGCATTTCGGGGCTAGGGAAAAGCCTCGCGGAGCGCTGTGTTCGGGCCTATCGTTACCCTGAAATGTTTTAGGGTAAAAATAACGCCCTGCCCTAAAATACCTCGAAACGTTTCAGGGTTTTAGGGCAGCCAGTGTTTACGCGGGTGTGCCGCCGGTCGAAGAGTAGGTGACCCGGAAACGTTTTAGGGTCGCGGAATAAAAAAGCCCTAGCGTTCGAGGGCAGCTACGCTAAACTACGCTTATAGGGTAATGACTGACTTACTAACATTGACGGAGGCGGAGCTCGGCAGCGGCATAAGTCGCGACATGTGGCGCAAGATGGCCCGGACCCGAAAGGTATCCAGCACCCGCACTAGCGGCTTGCAACAGATTCTCATCCCCATAACTGAGGTTGCCCGCATTGTCGTGGGCGGATTCGTACCGAAGCGCGGAAGGCCGCGACTGGCGCAGCTAGCAGAAACGGAAGAGACGCTGCCTTGTCTGGTAAGTGAATCTGTACAAGTGCGACAGGCCCAGCGCGCCAAAGTGGAAGCCTGGAGGCGGGGAGTGAGACGCGCGCCGGATAAGTATCTAGCCCCACAGCCTAGAACCTTATGGACCGCGACGGAGTTGTATGAAGAGTATCTGCGTTTCGACCCGAGCACTAAGCTGGATTTGTATGGTTTTACTAATCTTATTCGCGGCTGGGAGGTACACTGCCGTCAGCCTATCCTCACGCAAGACGGCGCGCGCAGGCTCTACGCAAAACAGCCCGCCCCCGCTACTACCAGGCGCTAGGCCGCAAACCCTCGCACATCGCCGCAGTGTACAACCGCGAACGCGCCGGAGAGCCGAGAACAGAGAGCCGAGAGCAATGCGCGCCGTAGCTCGGTTCTTGTCCATTTTCCGCCCCAAGCCTCGATTCCTAGGCCGCGCCCGCACTCTCGACAGCGTCAAGGTCAACCGCAAGTTCAACGCGCCGACGGTGTGGATGAGTCGGTCGCATTTTGCGATGTGGATTGAGTTCTTGCGCCAGCGTTGCAGCGCCGGGGACATCACTCGCAAGAAGCTGCGCGAGAAAGTCCGCCTGGCCCGCCGCAGCCTAGATGATCAAATTTGGCGAGTGGGCCGGTTACCGGAAGATATGTACGGCGAGTCCGAGGAAGATCGCCGTGACTTGGCCCAGCAGATCGCGCGCAAGGCGGCAGTTTCCCCGGTTCGGGCACGACACCTTGCGCGGCCCTAATTCGGCCCTAGTCGCTTCGGAGAGCAGAGCCGGGCGCGGGCTTTAACGGACGCGCCGGATTACATAACCGCCGCGTTGGAAGAGGACGAACCATGAAAACGAACGATGAATTGATTACGAATTTCGGCAGCGGGCAGGCTCCCACGAGCGACGATCCGCACATGACGACCACGGCAGCGGTCCGGCCAACGCGAGAGCGCACGTTTCCGTTCTCGGGAGAACCGGATGAGTACCTCCACCAGTCCGCCAGCAACCTGCCGATGAGCGTAGACCAGCAGACGATCCTAGCCGAGAATCGCCAGCGCTGGGGGAACATCGGCCCGGCGGATTCGCCGCACTCTGCGCCCACGCTGGCGGGCACGCAAGGGGTGGAGAAAAAGTGATGCGCTGCAAGCCACCGCAGAAGCGAATCGACACGCATAGGACGCAAGATTCGGCCAGCCCGCTGATGGCGAACGGACCGTTGCGCACGGCGCTATTTCGGCCCGGCACTGCGGCGCAATGCAAGTGCAGCGCTGGAGAGTGCAGCCCGGAGGATTGCGATGAGCTGTGGATATTCGACGAGACGGGCACCCGCATCGCGTGCTTTTACGGCAGCGACTTCCGCGCTACGGACGAAGAGAATTCCGGCGGCAGTGGAGTTAGCGGTCTTTGCGTCTACAAAATGCCAGCCCGCACGGAAGACGCGGCGATTGATAAGGCTGTACTACAGATTCGTCAGCGCCTGCACGACATCAACGTCGCCAACGCCGCGTTTTGGCAGCAATCCCCCGGCGCTGCGGCGGCGCGTACAGGTGACGCGATGACGCCGCTGGCGCGGCTTAACCAGAAGAACGCGGAGTTTTACAAGGAGGGACAATGACCACGGCAGCAGAACAAAACTTGACGTTGGCCCGTCTCCACCTGCAAGCGGCGGAGGAAGCAGCGGCGAAGGACAAGTGCGAAACGGCAAAGCGGAATTTAATCGACGCGCGCACCGCAGGCCGCAGGCTGGAAAAAGAGATCGCGGGCGCGATGGCCAAGTTTCGGCAGGCCAAGGCTGCGGGGGAACAACTCGCCACGCGGCGGCAACAAATCGACTACGACATTCTTAACCTGAAAGTCACGGCGGAGTTTCCGACCGAAGAGGAATTACAAGAATGCGAAACAGAGCGCGAGCGGCTTAAACAGGCGCACGCAGCGCTGCTGGTCGAGTGCCAAGATGCGGCGAATCGCTACGAAGGTTGTCGCTCCGAGGTTGCGCGGTTGGACGCGCAACTGACGCGGCTTCGCTACACCGTTCGCAATTTGGAAACGCTAGCGCATGGCGGCAGACCCGGCACAATCGAAGGTAGCGTCCGCACCGTTGCCGGCGGATTGCGAGTTGTTTGAGTTTCGGGCGGCGCGCGTTGCCGGAGTATCCATTCTCCTTTTCTCCGGAAGCTTCCCGAATAACCCGGAGACCGGGGTACTGTGTGCTCCCCCGGCTCCGGTCTGTTTAAGTTCGCCACGGACGCCCGTGGCGTTAGGCTGCGCCGGATTGCGGGGTAAAAACGCTCCGCCGGGTTCTCTCATTTGGCCCGTCCTCCCCCGGCGCAGCCCTGTATCAATGTGGCACGCTAATGCGGTTAGGCCGCAGGCGGATCGGCAAACTCAAAACGAATCCGAAATGTGGCGGGCTTCTCCGTGGCCGACTCCTCCGCCATCGCCTCCTTCGCTCTTATGGACGGTATGAGGTTAAGAAACGTAGAATACGCTTCAACATTCCTTGTTACCTGATATGAGACGGCGGGCAGGGACCACTGAGCGTTGCACTTAGCACATTGTATCGGAATCAAGATGTTCTTACCTGGGTCACATAGGTGCTCGTGGTTGCACTCAGGGGTTTTGCATTGCAGAATCACCTTCTTTATTTCCGCGATACCAAACGTTGGCATTTTTCCTCTCTGCCCTCTTTGTGCCACCATTTTCTCACAGGCAGCCCTAAGTCAGCCCTAGGACCCTCTGAAACCCTTGTCCCGCGCTGGTTTTGGAAGCCGCGCCGGAGTACAAAACCGCCGCGTGCGGCGGGATAGAGAACCAAGGCGGCTCGGTGGGTCAACTAAGCCTTGCGGAGGTGCTCTTCAAGGTGGCCAGAGAGCATTGCGAACTGATCTGGCGTCTCACCGAACTTGAAATTCAGTGGTATCTTTCTCTCGTCCGGAATACGAACGTTTGGAAGGATCGTCTCTGCGAAAGGATCCACTAGCAACAGACGAAGCTGTTCATTTATTGAGACCGCTCCCCGAAGGCGCGTCAGCGCGTCGTAGTCCCGAAATGAGTAGCCAATAGCCACACAGACCCTGGCGCGCTCACAGCAGCGTTCAAAGTATTCATAGCCCGTATAAAACGGATCTTCTGTCGCAATTTTACGCGTCGCCGGATAGATCAGGATATTCTCGTATGCATCCGAGTCAATGGCGTCGTACATCGCCTGTCCTCGGCGTATTCTTCTGCTCGACTTCACGAACAGCCAGTCTACAGAGCCGTGGAGCTTGAAGAGAGCTATATTTCGCTTTTCAGGTTCCGCCTGAAGACGATCGAAAACTGATCGACTCCAATAGTTGTGCCGATCCGCCGGATCATAAGCGAAACCGTCACACAGTTCATACTGCGGGTATTCCTGCCGATAGAATTCTTCAATCGCCGGATCATAGTTGGTAGTGAAGGTGGTGAGACATTGCCCCTTATCAACATAACGAAAGAGAAGATCGAACAAAGGCTTGTAGAGTTGGCTTGTTTTGGGGCCATCTACATCTCGATATTCCCTTATTATGGCGTGCTTGATTCTTGTCCGCAGGCTCTTGGCGGCTACTCTGCTCAACGAAAAAGGTACCTGGCTATTCTGCACAGTGGTGTGTCCTTCCAACCTCTGTGCGTAATCCAAGTCAATGATGGTATCGAGTTCTCCCAAGATCGCTTCCAGATCATCGCTGCGAAATTTCCGCAAATACCCTAGCATCGCCCTCTGCGATTCGTCAGTTATTGACTTCGACATTTTATCCACAAACTCCGCCATCAGGGGCTTCCCGAGGGGTGCTGATGCGCCCGCGCCCAAGAAAAGAAGGATGGGCGACTCTATGATTGTCTTGTTGTTAAGCACACCCGGAATATAAGCGATCAAGAACCAGCGGAGCAAGGTGGAAGGAAGCCCGAACGCTAGTGTGGTATTCTATAGTTTCGTCGGTGAATCGCCCCGGCGAGCGGTAAGGACCATGAGGGTCGCGAATGGTCTAGCGCAACACTCGCGACGCGCTCCTTTTCCTGTTGGCAAACACCAGCGGGACCGATGTTCGGCTCTTCTCGATTCCCGGTTTCGCTGGTAGAGAAGAGACAGGACAAAGGCTCGACCCTCATTTGACACCCTCCATTGCGGAATGGGTGAAACCACAACGACAGCGCACCCCGAATCCGACACTCTCCCCGTTTGCGGACTGAGTGAAACGCCAACATGCTAACGACAGCGCCCCTAAATGCGGGGCGCTTTTTCTTGGCGGGGAAGCTCCGAAAAATTAGGGCTGTCTTAGGGCTAGCGGGGTATATCTCGGTATGTCCCGGTAATACCTACTTCGCCCGCGAGAGGAGCTAAGTAGCTGTAAACTATAGAAAAGGAACGGCTAGAGCGGGGCGCGCTAGGGGCTTAAAATCCGCAGGTCCGAAAGGACTGTAGGGGTTCGATTCCCCTTCCCGGCACCACCACATTAACGATGCCTCGCGGAAGTACAAAAGGCCAAGTCCTAAGCCGGAGAGGACTGTGGAATCCCACCCTTGACGAAGAACGTCAAGGATGGGGCACCCTCTTCCGTTGGGATGTCTGCCAAAGGCTGGGCCACCCGCCCTGCTGCGCTCGCAACATAGTCGGCTCGAAATGAGGTCAATATGAAAAAAGAACGCCTAACACAGATCGTCCTGGTGATCGTGGGACTGTTGAATCTGGCGATAATTTATTTTCTTTATACGGACCTGCGGCATTCCAGTTGGCTTTTGGACCGGAAGAACGAGGTCGAGCCGATGTTTCTGAGTTTTTTTGTTCCGGTCGGGGTCTTTCTACTCATAGCCGCAAGGAGACCATCTGAGCATCGTTCGATGATTGCTCTAGCAGCCTGGTGGAACATCTCCCATGGCGCGGTGATGGCGATTCAAACCGTGGAAGCGTGGAATCACGGCGTCCACAGGAACTTTACCGATGTGATCATATTCCTTGTGATCGGAGTTGTCCTGCTAGCGCTTCTGCCAGCAAAACGAGAGGCCGTCGCGCCGGGAGTTGCGTGAACGAGCGTAGGGAGTTTCCTCGCCGACCACCATACGGAAGAGCGTTGTCTTGCCCGACCCATTGGGACCGACCAGTCCGACTTGTTCGCCGGGATTCAACACTGCTTATTAAATGTTTGAGAAAGAGATCATTTTGAAAGAGCAACTCGCGGCACCGTGCCTCTTCCAGTGTAGCCCGGCCAGAAACTTGCCGGTCAGCGCGAGTTGCGCTTTCTTTTCTCTGCTGGCCGTCGATCGGCCCACTTCAGGATGGCGTCAAGCGTAGGACAAAGGGACTGGCCCCATGGTGTCAGACAGTATTCAACCTTCGGGGGCACCTGGGGATAGGCCGTACGCACCACGATTCCGTCCGTTGCCAAACTGCGCAGTTGCTGCCCCAGCATTTTCTGAGTGATGTTGGGTATCGCGCGTTCTAGGTCAGAGAAACGCATCACCTTGCCCCCGAACAGATGGAACAGGATCACGAGTTTCCATCTTCCTTCCAGGAGACGGAGCGCTGCTTCTACGTCTGCCGCGGCGGATGTTGGCGTGTAGTGTTTCGGCATGGATATTCTCCTAACGCACTTTTTTGTGCGTACTTCCCATCTCGCCAGTATGCTGCGAAACTTATAGCTGTGCAATTGCACGGAGGAGAGGGACATGGCTCTTGATGTGCCCGGCCCGGTCGCTGAATATCTGGCCGCCGAAGAGGCGAAGGATGCTGATGCACTTTCCAGTTGCTTTGCTGAAGATGGCATTGTCCACGACGAGGGACAGGACTATCACGGTCGCGACTCGATCCGCCAATGGAAGCGAGCGGCGGACGCGAAATACCGATACGTATTTCAGACGATCAACGTTCAAACTTTCGGAGACCTGGTAACCGTGCGTACCCGACTCACGGGCGAGTTTCCTGGGAGCCCTGTTGAACTAGACCACATCTTCAAACTTTCGGGCGACAAGATTGCTTCCCTGGAGATTCGATCATGACGGCGACATACCCTTTCCCGGTTTCGAAGGATGAATTTAGCGGCAAGCGGATTCTGGTAACCGGCGGCACCAAAGGCATGGGCCAAGCGATGGTGCGCCGTTTTACTCGGAGCGGCGCTTCCGTCGCAACGACTGCACGCTCGCCGCTAGCGGAAGAGCAGGCCGTTGCTTTATTCGTGCAGACGGATATCGCTACGGCTGCAGGTGTGCAAGCAGTAGTCAGCCGCATTCAGCAGGAGTGGGGTGGGCTCGACATCTTAGTGAACAATGTGGGGGGATCAGATGCTCCGAACGGCGGATATAAAGGGCTTTCTGACGACGACTGGCAAAAGGCGCTCGACGTCAACTTGCTGACATCCGTTCGTCTCGACCGAGCTTTTCTGCCCGGCATGATCGAACGCAAATCAGGTGTCATTCTTCACATCTCGTCCATCCAGCACCGTCTGCCGCTCTATGACGCGACGCTTGCCTATGCTGCTGCGAAAGGTGCTCTCAGTACCTACAATAAGGGCCTGGCAAATGAAGTTGGCCCGAGGGGCGTCCGCGTCAACATGATCTCGCCTGGATTCATTGAGACTTCGGGCGCACACGGCATGATTGTGCAACTCAGCCAGAGCAGCGGCATCAGCGAGGACGCTGCTCGGCAACAGATCATGGATATGATCGGGGGAATTCCCATTGGTCGACCCGGCCGGCCGGAGGAAGTGGCCGAACTGGCGGCATTTCTGGCATCCGATCGTGCCGCTTCAATTCATGGTGCAGACTACATCATTGATGGCGGCACGATGCCTACTGTCTGATCGAGAATAGCGGGAGGATTGTCGGC
>JBAVAV010000257.1:0-2737 GCA_049585895.1 Candidatus Sulfotelmatobacter sp.
TTCGGCAAGTTGGCAAGAGAGGAATGAAGCGTATGAGCAATTGCGGTCAAACCCTACCGCTCTTAGCAGTCCAAGGGTAAGAGCAAGTCTGCTAGACCTCCTCGATCGGGAAAATCAGTTGGTCGAATCTACGAACCGCGGAGTTGGACCTTCGGTCGATGAAAAGTTTGGAGAGGCCTATGCGGAATACCTCGGCAAGCTCGGCGATGCCGTTGACAACTTTGCCGATTGGAACGATCCGCACCAAGTCTGTATTTTTGTGCATGAGCCTTACAACCCCGGCTCCAAGTTCGCCGCGAAAATAGCGGCGCACGCCAGCATTGCAATCCCTTGCCTACTCGACATGTCGAACAGCGACATCGGCGCATATCGCGCGGAATCAATCGCTGTACTCGTCCAAGCGTTGGCAAAGGGGAAAGGGGATGTGGAAGCTCGCTACGTGCAAGCCGCGAAACAGCAGATCCTTAAGGGGTTGCACGACCAGGATGCAGTTGTGCGCGGCGAGACCGTGGTCGCACTCGGGTCATTCGGAGAGACGGGTATGATTCCAGCTTTACAACAGGTCGCCCGCTCAGACCCTGGATCCGAGGCGAGAACTGACAGCGATACACAGTGGTTCCCAATCCGAGAGGAAGCCGCCAAGGCGATCACTCAGATTCAGCAACGCGAGGGACAGAAGTAATTGTCCAAAGCTGCCGCCGGTCCAAAATGCTTGCTAGCAGGCAGCATGGCGATGTTGCTTTCGTCACTAATTAACAGGCTAGAGAAATATTAAGCTGACGTGAGGCGATACGCATCAAGTCCGGTCGACAGCCAGCCTAGACGTCACAATTGCACCGTAGCAATAGAGGGCTGGGCCAGCCTGCCCATATAAGAGCGTCACGACGGCCAGCCTATTCAATCGGCTCAAGTTAGGTCCAACGTCCTTTCGCGGTAGCTGGCCGGGCCGCCCCTCACCTTCAAGAAATACGGATGAAGGTTTTGGCCAGATAGCCTGCCCTGAGCCTACGGCAGGACAGGGATTCGATCTGCCGACGCGGTCGGGTAAAGTCCGCCGTTTGCTGACGACGGGGGTCTCGACGAAGCTCACAAACCTCCGAGCTCGTAACGCCAGAGCGGTAGAGCTGAGGCTCCAGCGGACAACAAGCCCAGCGTAGCCGTAGGATGCATGGAGTTCGCCGAGCTTTTAGATTCCGGTGCGCTGCTCTCGGATGTGCCGCTTGTCTTGCCGGCGACGATTGGTTTGTTGGCGATGGTCTCGTAGGCGTAGCCGGTGAGGTATACGCTAATTTGGGTGTTGGGCTGTTTCACCGTTACCTTGAGGCGAGCCCAGCCGAAGTGAACTTCTCCATTGATTGAGAACTGGAATCCCACATAGCTGCCGTTGGTGCCGCTGTCCCAGGGACCGCCGCAGGAACGGCCGCCGGAGTTCGCCGTGCAATAGTAAAGCAACTTCATCGGTATGGGAACGTTCGTAGAGGTGGCCCCGTGCTTGAATCTCGTGTTCGGCCCCAGGGTGTAGCCGAGGGGCAGCCTCGAGGCAAACTCCCCACGAGAAGTTCCAAATACGAGATTCGACTGGTGCGAGTACACCGTCACGCCCGCGCCTTTGGCAAAAAATTCGCGCTGCAGGATTTTGAAATCGGCGATGCCATCGTGATTCAGATCGAGGACAACGCCGTTGTCGCCAATCTTCTGATGGGCCGGGGTGAAGACGACTTCAGCCTGGGCCGGGGAAGACAGGGCGGCGAGGCCCATTCCCGCAGCCGCGGCGGCCAAGCCGTACATCTCGAGCTTGCTGCGCGTTGATTGTGAAAGTGTGGCAGGGTTACGAGGCTTGCGATCGCGGTTCATGGAAGGTTCTCCAGAGCGGCAGTAACAATATCAACCAAGGAACCGCGCGTCAATAAATAGAAAGTGGTAGTCCCTGGCCCCGAAGGTGGGACGCATCCTTTTGCCTGCATTTTTCAGTTTTCGATTGGGCAAGCACCAGATCTTCAGGAAATCCGGGTCCGAATTCCTCGAAATTCGTGGGTCGATCTGACGAATATATTCAGGGGCTGATTGCTTGCCCTGGTGTTGCCATAAAGCAGAGAAAATCCACAGCCCTGTGTGACATCTAACCTTGCGCCCAGTTTTCAATTCGTCCATCATTGCCCAAGCAGAGGCAGCACGCGTAGAAATAACGGCAGGGAAGGACCCGACAAGAAATCGGGCGCTAACTCCTTTGTTTGAAGGATTTCAGCTCTAAGTTCTTTGACATCCGTATTTTGCGGGCAGTTTTGCGCTAACGCGATGATTCTAAGTCCCGGTGGGGGGTGGGGCGGGGTACTAAACTGGCAAACTTTGGGAATGGAATGCCACCAAAACAGCGCTGCTCGGATCGGCTGAATTGTGGGCTGCACAGGATAATTTTCGAAGGCTACTGCTTTAGGAATGGCCTAACGATATCGCGGCGGGTGTGCCCGAGCGCCTCGCTACGCTCGGCTGAACCTTCGGCTGCGCTCAAGGGCAGGCTGGCGTTGCGCGATTCGTACAGGACGCAGCGGTAACCCGGCTGAATGCTCTTTACCGCCACGCGCCCAGAATCGCTCCCATCACCAGGTAGCAAACCAGCTGGTAGCCGGTGTTGATCATGTAGAGCTTGATCGGTTGTTTGCTGAAGAGCGCGCCGGTGAGTTGCACGGTGGTCACAAATCCCAGCCAAACCGCCAGGCCGACTTTCATGCCATAGAGT
>JBAVAV010000258.1:0-3773 GCA_049585895.1 Candidatus Sulfotelmatobacter sp.
GTCCTGATGTTTGCCCAGATCCATCAGCACGCGCGAGCGACGATGGCTATAGTCGATCATGTCAGCGTCTCCGCTGGGCGAAATCACCTCGCTGACCCGAAAGTCAGATTCATGCTCCAGCGTGTAATGCATGAGTTCGTCGAGCTCCTGAGGGGCAAGAAACTCATCCAGCACGACGCACTGGGCACGAATGTTCTCCGGCGCTTCGAGCACTCCCACACTCTTATAGCGTTCAGAATGGCTTCGGTCAGGATTCTGCCGAGCTTCTACGGTAAAAGGTTGGAGTCCGTGAGGCCCGGGCGCAATGCTGGGGGGCTGAGGCCCCAAAGGCTGGTCCATGGGCTTGTCCTTTGAAGGCGGCTGTACCGAGGGCGGCTGGGGTCCGGGGGGCGCATCCTTTTGAGGAGGACGCTTTACGGATGGCGGCACCGGCGCGCTGGGAGGTTGGGGCCCGGGCGGGTGAGAGGTGTGGGCGAAGATTCCTTCCGTGCGTGCTGAGGAATTAGTCGCAAGGATCTGCTCCACGATGCTGCCGCCCAATAGTCCGAACGCACGTTGCGCCACAGTCTCGCCGACCGAGCGATGAATCGCGGTGATCACTAAGGTTTGGATTTCTGGGTTGCCACCGGACGCGCTTCCGGTGTTTTGCAGGAGGTTTGCGAGCAGCTCCTTTTCACTGGAGCTCAAAATACGCTCATCCTGCATCAATGTTTCGGAAAAGCCATCAAGAATCTGGTTCGCCCTCATGACAACACTCCTCCCTGCAAGCGCCCGCACACAGCGCTTTCGTTTATTCAATTGGGCGATGGGGGGAAACAGCTTTCGCGGAGACAGTAACAGGAAAGTGGTCCGACTATCAAATAAAATCTGAGCGGACTCGAAAGGCTGTAGTTCGGGGCCGATTATGACTACTTGCTAGCGAGGGAGTGGACCACCGATTGAAAGACCTTGAGACCGTCGGTGCAGCCCAGTTCAGGTTCGGCTGATCGTTCGGGATGAGGCATCATGCCCACCACATTCCCGCCCGGGCTGGAGATGCCGGCAATGTTGTCGAGAGAGCCGTTAGGGTTGGAGATGGGCGTAATTGCGCCGTCCGGCGCGGAATAGCGGAATACGATGCGATCTTCCCTGCGCAACTCATCCAGGGTTGCCACATCGCAAAAGTAGTTGCCCTCCATGTGGCCGATCGGGATGGTCAAAACTTCTCCGCGCGTACAGGCATTGGTGAACGGAGTTTCGATGTTCTCCACCCGCACTTGAACTGGTTTGCAAACATATTTCAGGCCGACATTGCGCATCAACGCTCCGGGCAGGAGTCCCGACTCACACAGGATTTGGAAGCCGTTGCAGATCCCGAGAACGGGCCCTCCCTCAGCGGCGAACTTGCGCACGGACTCCATCACGGGAGAAAACTTTGCGATCGCTCCTGTGCGCAGGTAGTCTCCATAGGCAAATCCTCCGGGCACAATAATCGCGTCGCAGTTTTCCAGATCGTGCGATTCATGCCAGAGAAAAGTTACTGGCTGCCGGGCCACGTGCTGAATGGCCCAAAAAGCATCGTGGTCGCAGTTAGAACCAGGGAAGATGATGACGCCGAATTTCATCGTCTGTCCTTTTGTATAGGATGTGAGGCCAGTTTAACACGAAGAGTTTGGACCATCTCGAAGAGAGAAGGGTCGCTTGCTGGCGGCGTACCTGATTCGGCGCGGGAAACAGCGGCGTGAGTCTGAGGCGGGCCCGGGTGACTGGCGTTGGAAGCTGCGCCAGCCTTGTGGCTATTGTGCGCTCCGTTGCGGAATCTCGGCGGTAGTTTGCGGCGCAATCCCTTTGGCTCTTACGATCGCCCAGTGCCACTCCTGTTCGGGAACGAGAGCAAAGTTCAGCGGAGTACGAAAAACGGCAGTTGAGGAGGGAGCGGCCGCTCCCTTGATACGGAACAAAACCGTTACGTCTGGCCGCTTTTCCGTCGAATCCTCCGTCGGAGAGGCGGGGCCGCTCACGGCCGCCGGGACAACCCTGGCGGGGTGATAGGAACTGGCGTCGCCATCACGCTGCCTGACGATGGTGAGTCCGACCACCACCTCGCGCAGGTCCCATTGGGTTCCATTGTGAACTGAAATCTGAAGCGTATCCCCGTCGATAGTGGCGGGTCCATCCAGCTTCATGAGGTCGTTGCGCGGCAGTTCATCGAGCGCCAAGGGCTCGGAAAGCAGCGAACTCGCATTGGCGCTGAAAGACAAACTGCAGGTCACGTCCGGCATTGACACGCGAAAGTTCTTGCCTCCGGGATCGAGAGAGAACACTGAGGAGTCGCCGGCAACGCGCCGTTTCTCGGCGCTATCCATCGCTTGCGAGAAGTTATCGTTGTCGATGACCTCCTGCTGTACCGCAGGTTTCTTGCGGAAGCTGCGCGCGACATCTCCGAGAGGAGTTTCGCCAGTGTTCTCCTGGGCGGTGAGCAACGGAGTCATGACGACGAGAAATCCCAAGACTGACAACACGAACTTCAGACGGTTTGGGGCGATTGCTTTCACAAGGTTGTTTGGAGACTGGCCCGTTATTCTGGCGCCAAGCACCTAACGCGCAGACCGCCGTAAAGGACGGTTTGATTTGCACGGCGCAGTACGCCTAACAGAGATTATATGGAGTGGGAAGCGTAGAGTAGAGATAACCGCTGGGAACTTTAGTAATAGACGCTTCGACAAAACCAGGTCAGAAAAAGGATATTGGGCGCGCGTAACGAAATGGAGGCGCAACGGGTGCGCGCGCCCAAACCTAACGCAAATCTCTACAGCAGGCCAGAAGACCGGAAACGGGTGACTGGATCGGCTAACGTCATTGCTTCCCGCCGAAATATCCAGCGGGCCACCGCAAATCCCAGAGCCGCGTAGCACACATGCATCAACCTCATAGAAACCCCCAAAATCCAAATCGATCAACGCTATAGGGGAAGATCAGCATTTCCATCTATCGGGACGATAGTCCGGGGCGGCAAAGCGGACAAGGCCCGTCCGTGCCATAGAAGTAGCACGGAAGTTATACGAGTTAGTGGATTGGCGGAATTGCGGCCCAACCAGAAAGAACCGATCTCAGTGGGTTTCCACGCTTTCCGGCTGCACAGACCGGCCGGCCGGGGGCACCACAACCGTCGACAGGCTGCTCTCAGCGGTTAGCTTCTGGAAGGCTGCCAGCTCGTGGTGTTGCAATTCATCCCAGCGGCTGAGCATCTCTCCGCTCTGTCGTTGAAGCTTTTCGAACTCAAGTTGTTCGGCCTCCGTAGGGGCTGCGTCGGAGCTGCCCACGTCCATGGTGAGAAAGGCCAGCTTCGCATCCATCTGCGGCGGATAGGCCAATGAGTCCTCATTCGCGCTGATGGTCAGATTGACGAAGGGGTCGCGCACGGCAATGAGTTTATTCTCGAGATCGTCGGCGGAATCGGCGATCGCTTTTACGCTGGCATTCTCCGGCAAGCGCCGCTTAAGCCCGGCCACTTGGGAACGCACATCCTGAATCTGATTGACCGCGTCATAAACCTGGTTGAGCCGGTCGTGAATCCGAACCAGCAGGCTGAATTGCTGATCCAGGTCAGTTTGGCTGACGTTGACTCGAGGATCCAACTTCAAATCCAACGGCGCTGTCTGGCTATCACTTCCGACAGTAAGCCGGACCTGATAGTGTCCCGGCACAGCCACAGGGCCGCGCCCACCGACGCCGTACTCCCACAGATAGTAGCCCGGAACACGATGAGCTTCCTCGTAGCGCAGATCCCACAC
>JBAVAV010000259.1:0-6823 GCA_049585895.1 Candidatus Sulfotelmatobacter sp.
TGGCAAGAGACGAATGGATTCTGTTTGCTCGGCGAACTCATCCCGTCGTTCGTGACGCAATCATGGACGCGGCACAACGTCAGGGCATCGCTCCGAAGCACGCGCACGATATCCTTACCGCTCAAGAAGCAATTTACCTGGTATCTCAGCATGTTGGAGTGGCAATCGTGACCGAGCCTGCGTCAGTGGGCCTCAGCGCTGAAGGTGTGGTTATAAGGCCGCTGTCGGATCCATCGTTGTCTTTCGAAACATGCTTGATTATGAGAACCGACGATGATTCGCGATTAGCGAACGAGTTCGGCCGCTCCTTCCTCCGCAGATGTGGACCCCAGCGCATGCCACCAAAGCAAATGGAATTTTGGCTGTCACAACCTGAGTTGTCGCCTTGAAAATGGCAGTTGATCCGGCGTCGCCATTGACGGCACAGAGTCTCCGCGCCGTCTTAGTCACATTGTGTCTCTTTCCGTGACCCACTAACGGACGGGTTCGGAGTCAACCTAACAGCCGCAGGCTAACGTCAAGGCACTTTCGCGGCATAAACGATGATTCCCTACGGGCTGCCCCTCATTTATTCCACGATTGCCTGTGACGCCGCGCCTTCTGTGCGACTGTTCCTGTTGCCTCTCTCGCCCCCGCCACGGGGGTCACTTAAAACGAAAGAGGCACATCATGACGACGAAGACTCTCAGCAAATCCGAACTGGCGCAGTTCACCGGCAGCGACAACTGGTATCGACACACGATTAACCGCAACGTTCTCTACACCGACGGCGCGCAGCATGTTGCCGAGCACGGCGGAGCGTATTGGCTTCTGGACGAAATCGCGATCATTCAGCTCTACAACAAGCGTGTTGCCGCCGAGGAATTTCAGGTATGGAAACTCACCGTGCATCCCGACCGAAGCGCTACGCTAACGTGCGACGATGGCAACGACAATATCGTATTCACCAAGAAGATCGAGTACACGGATTTTCGGCTGGATGAAATCACGCTGTACTTCGCCAACGGCGTCATCCACTTGCCAAGCGAGTACTGACCAGCGCTTCTAAGCCCGCGCTGGCGTCCGCGCTGGCGCGGGTTTTCACCAAAAACTCCCAATTGTGGGCACCACCTGCGCGCTCTAAGGGGTCGGCGGGCAACCGCCGCCCCAATGCCGATCAAATCACGATGTCACAAACAATTAATCAGGTCGTTACAACCAAGAGAACCTTCCACTGCCCGTGCCGTTTCCGTGCCGTTAGCGATGCATTGCATGGAACTAGCCGCGTTAGAAGCCATCTGCCGCAAGCTAACTACATAAAACTACGTTGAACGATGGTTTCGAATCCCACTCTCTCCGCCACGCAGTCTGCACTGCAGAGAAATTCCGCCCCTCTTGTTGCCAAATGCGCGGAAATTGCCAGTATTTCGCGATTATTCCTACGTAAAACGGACTGGAGAGAACGGACTGCTTGGCAGCAAATGCCGTCACTATGCTGGCTTTTCTCCGGAGGGCCATGCGCAGTCCGGTTTCAGGGAGGGCATTAGGCGAATGCAATGCGATCACAAGCCGGGGATTCGGCCGCTCATCCTCCTGATGATTTGTCCGTCCGAGAACTCGATCGAAAGCTCCCGAGCCTACTCGGCGGCGGGGTTCGAAGTTGCAAATTGGGCGGTTTCCCCGCTGAATGTATACTGGCGCTGAGTTTCCCTCTCCCGGGAGATGCCCTTCGTGACCTCTGATAAACACATCAATCGTGAAACCTCGAGTTCCAGCGATCGCGATGCAAGCGACCACGGTTGCGAAAACAATTACTCAGAATGGAATAATATGCCGGATTGTCTCGTGCGGAGGCAATCGCCTGATGGAGTATGGCTACAGAAGGTTCGAAATGGTTCGATCTGCCAACAACTACGCCTAGCAAGTGCAGGGCGTCGGAATGACTGGGGTCGACCGTCAATATCTGGCGACAAATTGACTCAGACTCCTGAAATTTACGGGCTCGGTAGTGTTCTAGTGCGAGTTGCAGGGCCTCTTCAATGATGAGTGGTGGCATAGCCCCAACCTTCTAATATTTCACATTGGGCTGATGTGCGGGGTTTTTCAAGGTTACCTCAAAGCGCGTCGACACTTCTACTCTCGACGATTTTGGGGCCAGTCTGCGGAATGCGACCGCCGTCAGCATCGGTGCTGCCGCTTTGAGCACCAGAGAGGGTGCGCCAATCGAAGAGGCAAAGAATGAGCAGAAGTCAAACTATGGTTACGGTACCCAAGAGCCGGACAAATGTCCGCCGCCGCTGACCGGGCTGTCGGCTGAGGGACTTTGAAAGTGACCACTTTCAGCCACACAATCGCCAGCGCTTCGCCTCTAGAAGCTTCGGCAGGCAGTCTTCAGAGAATTTCTGAACTGATTGATTCCGCGCAACTTACGCAAACGTCGGCTCTTACGCCATTCGGACCTGTACCGAGGGTTCGAATTCCTCTCCCTCCGCCACGCAGTCTGAACTACAGAGAAATTCCGCTCGCTTTGCGCCGAAATACGCGAATAATGCCAGTATTTCGCGATTATTGCCAGGCAAACCGGACTGCAGAGAATGGACTGCTCGGCATCGGATGCGGTACTGTCCTGGCCTTTCTCCGGAGGGCCTATGCGCAGTCCGGTTTGGAGGAGGGCAGTAGGCAAATGCAATGATCACAAGCCGGGGATTCGGCCATAGCGAGTTGACTTCTGTCAGCGCCTGGGAAACCGATTTCTGCGCTATATCAGCATCATCCGAACAGACCAAAACTTTGGAGCTTGGCAGCCGTGAATCGGAGAAAGGGGTGGCGCAACCAAAGCGCGTAGAAGACGCCTCAACACAACAGCTAGAGAAGTCGAGCTAGCCGCGGCCTTCCTGCGTCCGCATTGTACGGAAGGGGCGCGGGTTTGCCTTTGCCTTCGTGCGCGGGCTATTTCTGAGAGAGCTGAAACAGATCCTGGTGGCCGTTGGGGCGGGCGAACACGATCGACGAGAGATCGGGGGAGATCGCGAAGCCATTGCCGTTGTAGTCTTCGCGCAGGGCAAAGGCCATCTTGAGGGTCGGCACCGCAGGGCCAGCGGAATGGCCATTGCGCAAGGGCTGACGAAAGATGGTGGTTTGACCCGTTGTGGCTTGCGAGTAGTAAACGGACTTGCCGTCCCGGGCAAAAAAGACGATATAGGTTGCGATGCCGGACTTCAGCTGAGTGCATTTCTTATCGGCCACGGAGTACAAATAGATTCCCGCATTGGGCGACCACAGGTCGGTTCCGATCATCCATTTGCCGTCCGGTGAAATGTCAGTGGTCATGCCACAATTCTCGACAATGCTCTCCTGCGGCCTGCCGTCTAGCCAAAGTCTCCAGGTGCTCACATGGCTTTGAGCGTCCAGGCCGGAAACCACGATGGACTGGTCTCCCACCTCCCACGTCACGAAACCGACGAAGTTGCCGCTTGGCCAGGACAGCTGGCGCGCGTGGGTTCCGTCGGCATCCACGATAAAGAGCTTGTAGGCCGCACCGTCCTTGTCGGAGTAGAGGAATTTGGAATTGTCGGTGGACCAGCTCAGCGTTTCCAAATAGCTGCTGCCGCTGGCGAGCTTGAGACGATGTTCGCCGTTGAGGCCGGAGGCCCACATCTCGCTCCGATTAGGCCCTGAGACGGTGAGATAAGCCAGCAGGTGGCCGTCCCCGGACAACGTGGGCTGCGACGCGTCTTCAGTGACGATGTCGGACAGTTGCTTGGTGGCCGTGCGGTACAGGGTTAGAGCGCCACCGTTGCCTCCGCCGATGAAGTAGAGTCCTTTCCCGGCGGGATCCGACATGGGGGAGAGGTCCGGGCCTGTTCCGAAGGTGACTTGTTTGAGCGAGTGGTCCGCCACGGAGAACTCATACAGATTGGTGATGTTGTTGACGGTATGGCTCACGTAGAGGATCTTATTCGGCTCCGCCCAGGAGCTCCAGATGGAAGTATCCGGCAAGTCCGCGAGATGCTCGAAAACGTGCGTCGAAAGATCAAGCCGGTAGAAACTGGCCGCGCCCGGTCCGGAAGGCGTCGTGATGAGCAGGCCTTTGCCATCGGGGAACGGTTTCATGCTCACCCGCAGGCTCAGCCCCAGAGTGCTGGAACGTGCGGCGTCCGAGGCCGGCATGTCATACACAAGTTCCTCCTGGCCCGTGCCGGACTTGGAAGTGCGGACAACGCCTTTGGCGCCGAGAATGAATAACGACTGGCCATCTACCGACGGGCAGAGCGTGGTCGCGGAAGCCAGACGCTGAGCTGTGCCGCCCAGCGTTGGAATCGCCCAAATCTCCGGAGCGCCGAGCGTCTGGCTAAAGTAGATGCTGGTGCCATCGGCGGAAAAACTCAGGACGCTCTTGTTGCCTTCATCTTTGGTGAGCTGCAGCGGATCCCCGCCCGAAGCCAGCATCACAAAGACCTGATCGTAGCCCTCCACGGGAGACGTGAAGGCGATGGTGCGGCCGTCCGGCGAAAGCGTCACGTAGTTCATCGTCTTGTTCCAGTTGCTGATCTTCGCGACTTTGCCCGGGCCTTCCGCGGCGGGGCGGTGAAAAAGCAGATGGTAGGCGCCATAACCAGCGGCCGCGATCAGCAGCGCCAGCACAGCCGCGACGGAAACCAGTTTTCCCTTGTTGTGCGAAGCCGCCTCAACCATCACGGCCCTGCTGGAGGAGGAAGAGGAATGGGCAGGGGCCGCACTGCTGCTGGCCGGTACTGGGGTGCGGCCGGAACCGGCATTCTGCACGCCGGCAACGGCTGACTGACTGCCGGAACCGCGGCTCGGCTCTTTATCGCGGCGCAGGCGCTTGAGATCGGCGCGAAGCTCGGTCGCGTTCTGATAACGAAGTTCTTTATCCTTTTCCAGCGCCTTGGAAATGATGCGCTCCAGTTCCGCAGGCAGATCCGGTTGAAAACGCGCCGGCGGAGCAGGGGCGCGGTTGAGAATGGCCTCAGAGATCACCCCGCCTGTCTCGCCGCGAAACGGCAGCAGCCCTGTCGCCATCTCGTACAAAACGGCGCCGAAAGAGAATAAGTCCGAGCGGGCGTCAAGGTCTGTGCCCCGCACCTGCTCCGGGGACATATAGGCAATCGTGCCCACCGCCGTGCCGGGGCTGGTGAGCAGTTCCTGGGCAATGTCTACGGTGGCCAGTGCATCGGAGCCCTTGCGCGCGTCCACCACTTTCGCCAGACCGAAGTCGAGCACCTTGGCATGGCCCCGCCGGGTGACGAAAATGTTCGCCGGTTTAATGTCGCGGTGGACGATGCCTTCCGCATGGGCGGCGTCGAGCGCATCGGATGCTTCGATGGCAATGCCGAGCAGCTGATCCAGTTCCATGCCCTGGCCTGCGATCAGATTCTTGAGTGTCGCCCCTTCCAGATACTCCATGGCAATGAAGGTGCGGCCGGCGTCCTCGCCGATGTCATAAATCGTGCAGATATTCGGATGATTCAGCGCGGACGCAGCCTGGGCTTCACGCTGAAAACGGACCAGAGCTTGCGGGTCGCGGGCCATGTCCTCGGGAAGGAACTTGAGCGCCACAAAACGATGCAGGCGAGTGTCTTCGGCCTTGTACACGACGCCCATACCGCCACCGCCCAGCTTCTCGACGATGCGGTAGTGCGAAATGGTCTGGCCAATCACTAAGGGATGCCTTGCCTCCGGTCGTTTCATCTTACGGACGCAGTGGCAGCCCGTCAACGAATGGCGCCTCTGGTCCGAGCGTGCGGAGCCCGTCGCCTTGCCTCAAAGCTGATGGCCGGTATAGTATTTTCCGCAAACTCACCGACGGCAGCAGCGCCGAAGAAAGCGTGTTTGCGGGCGATCATGATGTTTTTCCTACTGACATTTCTCCCGATGGAAAAACAGTTTTGTTTATTGAGGTTGCAAACAGTCAGCCCAGCATCTTGACCCTGCCGTTAGCCGAGCCAGGCAAACCGCCCAAGGTCATCGACAACGGCGGACATGCATCGTTTTCACCGGACGGGCGGTACGTAATACGAATCCGAGGAGTCCCGAAGCTGGGAAGTGCTTAGCGCCCCAAACCTGTACCGAGGGTTCGAATCCCGCTCTCTCAGCCACGCAGTCTGGGTTGCAGAGAAACCCGGCTGCAATCCTGGGAAAAGCGCTCAAAATGGCCGCAATTTAGCGAATTGTTTCCTTAACCCGCACTGGAGAAAACATCCCACTTTATCCCGCAGGCAAAGTTTGTGGCCCTTTTCTCCGAAGGCATATTGGCAGTCCGGTTTACAAAGACTCCATTAGGCGAACACAATGCGATCACAAACCGATGATGGGCGAAACCGGGTTGACTTTTATTGGCACTTTGGAAACCGCGTACGGCGCTTCCCATAAGTTTCACGGAAAAGGAGTTTTTCAACAGCCACGTCTGTCTACAATTACGCGCTTCAGTCGGTTATTCCAGCAGATAGAGGTCGCATGCAGCGCCAACTATGGGCCTACAGTGGTTTCGCAGTCGAGACCCACGACAGCGGGGAGTACCACTCGGTGGGAGGTAAACTGCAACGCAACCGCGAGCGCATGACGTTACGCGGTCTGAATGAAACCACAATAGAGATCTGAAGAATCTCTTTAAGAGTGCCGCCATCTCTGCCAGCACACGCCCTGGCCCCTGCGCGACTTTTATGGGGCTCGGGTTGAAAAAGGGATGCGGCCAACCATGGCCCGTCTCAACTTTGGCACGGAAGATGGGGTCGGAGGTTCAAATCCTCTCTCTCCGACCATTATTTTCAAGCACTTAAACTGCACTTCTAGTTTTCCGTCTACATCGATGGTGTCGAAATTG
>JBAVAV010000260.1:0-5187 GCA_049585895.1 Candidatus Sulfotelmatobacter sp.
AATCCAGCCCGTCCGAACCACCTGCAGTAGCTTAGAGGCGGCGGCGTGGTGCGGTCTGCTATCGAGCGCACCACGCAGACACCCTCGTGCAAGTTTCCCGTTCGCGCATTTCGGGAAGCGCTCCGGAGCAAACGCTCCGCGACCCGTAGAAAGACCCCGCCGCTCTTTTCCACCACGCTTTGAAGCGGGTGTGTGGTACAGTATGCCCACTCGAAGGCGGCGGCCGTAGAGCCGCGCCCGTCCAGTTCAGTCCAGCAGTCACCTCAGGGATAAGGAGTCCTCCATGCCGACCCTCCGCGACCTCGTGAAAGACCGAAAGCTTTACTCGATTGATGCCGACCGCACCGTGCTGGAAGCGGCTCGCTTCATGATGGAGCACAACATTGGAGCATTGCCGGTTCTGCGCAACGGGGAACTGGCGGGCATTTTTTCCGAGCGCGACATCATGAATCGCGTGGTGGCCGTGGGCCGCACTCCGGGAACGACGGCGGTGTCGGAAGTGATGACGGCAAATCCGCGCTCAGTTCCTGCCGATGAGACCGTCGAAGAGTGTCTGTTCATCATGCGCGAATTCGGCTTTCGTCACCTGCCGATCGTAGAAGGCAAAGAGTTGAAGGGGCTGGTGTCATTGCGCGACATACTGATGCGCCAGGCCACCGACCTGGACCGCACCTCGCGCCGCGCCGCCTCGTAAGAGCGGGCCACGGACCTCAGACCTCGGACCTCGGACGCCACACCGTTCGGATCCCCCGAGATATTTTGGCTGAGGTCCGAGCTCCGCTTTCATTCCCTTTTGCGCAGCAGCCATTCGCCTTCCTTGGGGGGCAGCTTGAAGGGGAATTCGAAGATCTTCCCCGCCAGCGGCAGGCGCAGAACAAATTCTTCCTGCCGCTTCCATCCACCCAGCCATTTATTGTCGGTATTGAACAAAACCCAACCGCTGGCCTCAGGATTTCCCTGGTCGAGGTGGGCCGTGCGCATGGACTTTGTGCTGAGGAACTCGATCAGCTCACTCACGGATTTCTGGTAGTCCCGCAGGCGAGCTTCGCGGGTTTCTTTCTGCTCGGGATGTTTCGCGATTTCGTGTGCGGTTTCATGGTCGTGCGCGTCAGCGTCGTTCTGCACCTTCTGCGCGTAGCTGTCGGGATCGAGCGAAAGTTGCACTACTCTGAAGTGCTTCACGAACTGCAGCGTAATTCCGGCTGGGCTCACGTCCAAAGACTGGCTGCCTCGATAGCGAATCGTGAGCAGCACGGCAAAGATAGGCTCGATGCGGTGGCGGATAACCTCTACTTCCCGCGAGTCTACCGCCAGAGTAATGCCGACGTCGCCCGACCAGAGCCCATAGCGGTCCTTGCCGTCGTCGCTGCGGGAGAAAGTGCATCCCGGCTGTTCTTCGCTCCAGCGCAGGGTTGGAGGTTTCTCTTTGCCGGGGGCGCACCAGGCGAAAAGAGGGCCGACGAAACAGGCAAGCGCGAAATACAGCGGCAGAAAACGCCGCGCGGAATTCCGGAGCCGGGACATGACCGGGAGAACCTGCCTCAGTTGACGGTGAGGCTGACGGTCGGCGAAGTGTTGCTCGGCCCGAGGCCGTTCGCGTCCGCGCCGGTCAGCGTAAATGTGTATGTATTGTTCGGAGTGGTCCCACTGCCGGTACCGACGGTGGTTGTCTGGGTGCTGCCGGCGCCGCCGCAAGCCGGAATCAGCAGAATGCCGGCAGCGATAGTCATCAACAGAAGGCAGCCCAGCACCTTTCTGCCGTTACCCCGGACGGATCCTAGTCCTGCGAGCATTAATCCCGGCAGCAGCAGCCACATCGCATAGAAAATCCGCCGGCTCCGGAGCTGAGTGGCCAGTCCAGCGGTGGTGATGGTGAGGGTGGAGGGCTGGGCAGCGCTGCTTGTCAAAATGGAAACCGTCGCTGGATTAAACGAGCACTGTGGCGCGGGAATCACCGGAGGCGTCACCATGCTGCATGAGAGCGTGACCTGCCCGGTATAGCCATTGATGGGAGTCAGCGTGACGACTCCTGTAGACACATTGCCCGCTGTAACGGTGCTCGGCGTCATAGGGGTGGTCACAGTTATCGTGTAGTCCGGGATCACGGCCAGCACCGTGAGGGTGAAGTTCACGAGCTGAGATCCGGTCCCGTCCGTGCCGGTCACGGTGATGGTGTAGGAAATCTGGGGTGTGGAACCCGAGGTGAAGACAGTCAAAGCCGGCGTCGCGGGAGCTACGACCGAATCGGAAATTTGGCAGGTCGGACCATTAGTTTCTACTGGCACCACTGCGCAGGAGAGAGTGACGGTGGGCGCGCTCATTGTGTTCACGGGCTGCACGCTGATTGTTGCCGTGGCCGAAACCCCAGGATCCACGGCCCGCGGTGTGAGCGCCGATGGGGTGAGAATGAAGTCTTGCCCATGAGCGGCGGAAACCGACGCCAGAGCGAACATTGAAAGCAATAAACCGAGGACGACTGCGCGTTCTATCTGCCTGGGATTCATCATGAGTTGATGAGACTAAACTAGCTTCGATTCCTCCAGTTGGACTAAAGCTGCCCGTAGCCGGGAAACAATTCTGCGGCTCCGCTGCAAATGTTATACGACAAATGCAGGTGGAGGAACCCACGCAGAATCTTAGACGAGGCCGGGGCGATCGCGCCAATCTGCGGCCGCAGCCAAGAAGAATACAACAATGCGGCCGCCCCGGAATCGGGGCGACCGCGAGTCAGCCAGATCGGAGTTAGTTGACCGTGAGGGTCACCGGCGTGGAGTGTGTCGTGCTCGCTGAATCGGTACCCGTGCCCGTGATCGTAACCGTGTAATTGCCTGCAGGTGTGCAGCCGGTGCAACCGCCAGTAATAGTAGTACTGCTACTGCTGCTGCAAGCGGGCATCAGGAACAGGGACGCCATGACTGCAGCCACCATCAGGAACCCCAGTAGTCTCTTCCGGCGCGACCCCACGGAGATGAACGACACTCCGAGAGTCGAAAAACCCAGGATGGGCAGCCACGCCGCGTAGAAGAAAGTAGGCTTGTGGGACAAGGCGGCTTGCGTTCCGGTGGTGGTAACAGTAAGGACCGAAGACCCACTGCCGCTAGTTGAAGTTCCGTTTAGCGAACAGGCGGGCAGTGGGCTTCCGCTTCCCGCCACGGAGCACGTCAAGTTCACAGTGTCGCTGTAGCCGTTCAGAGCCGTTACGGTGACGGTAGAGGTGGCGCTACCGCCAGGACTTACGCTGCCCGGAATCAGCGCGCCGGCCGTAATGGTAAAGTCCGGAGCCGTGGCCGGACTGTAGGCCGCCACGAATGCATCCGTGCAGGGAGTTCCGCTTGGGCAGGTACCGCCGCCATAGACGCCATCCAAAGGATTCGTGGTGGGAAATGCGGCGGTTGTGCCGTTTCCTGAATCGGTGTCACCCGTCACGTAAATGTTCTCGGACGAATCCACGGCGATACCGTCAAAGCCCAGTTGGTTTTCGTCACCACCGCCGCCAAGATAAGTAGAGAACAGCGCCGTGCCCTGGCCAGGACTCAGGACGCTGACAAAAGCATCGGTACTGCCGCTCAATGTGGCTTGCGTTGGGTTCACCAGTGGAAAGTTGCTGGAACTGGTTTGGCCGGTCACGTAGGCGTTGCCCGAACCGTCAATTGCGATGGAATCGCCAAAGTCGGTGCCGTTTCCTCCCAGATAGGTGCTGTAGGTAGCGGCAGTGCCGGTTGGGTTCAACTCCACCACGAAAGCATTTTGCGCGCCCGCCAGCCCGCTCTGGAAGGCAGACACGGTAGGAAAGTCGGACGAGGCCGTCGTACCGGTGATAAATGCGTCGCCCGTGGCATCGGCAGTGATCCAGAAGGCGTCATCGAGATTGCTTCCGCCGTAGTAAGTGACATACTTGTAATTTAAGAGATTCGCCTGGATGGCCACGACGAAAGAGTCATCGAAGCCCGAATTACAGCTGCCGTCGGTACCGCACAGTGGCTGTACGACACCGGGAGTGGATGGTAAGTCTGTAGAAACTGTCAAGCCGGAGACGTAGATGTTTCCACTTCCATCCAGCGCAACCCCGGTCGCCAAATCGCCGTTACTACCCCCAATGTAGCTCAACAGCGAATACGCAGTGCCTGTCGAGTTAATTTTCGCAATATAACCGTCGTCGCCGCCAGCCGCGCCCAAACCCAGATTCAGCGCGTTGCCGCTGGGTAAAGGACTGTGGAGACAGGCAGATCCACTGGCGACCGCACAGCCGAGGTCTACGGAAAAGGTCTCCCCTGCGACGTACACGTTGTGGCTGCCGTCGACGGCGACTGCGAGGCCTGAGTCACTGTCGGAGCCTGCTATGTATGTAAACCAAGTAAGCGTCCCAGTTAACAGATCGAACTTGGCTGCAAACGCGTCGTTGTCGCCGAAAGAGGAGCCGCCCAGGAAATTGGCTTGAGCGGCGCCTACAGTAGCAAGCCCTGGGGAAGAGGTCGTGCCAGCCACATAGATCCCTGCACTGTCTACGGCGATTCCACCCGGAAATTCATCGCCCGTTCCGCCGAACAGACTAACAAACACCAGTGCCCCAGCAGGATCAAGCTTGGTAATGAAGGCGTCAAAAGAGCCGTCTGCTGAACCCGCGCCTCCCAGGAAAACGTCGGACTGTGTAGAGCCCGCGATAAAAGCATTCCCACTACCATCCACAGCCACCGCCAAGCCATAGTCGGCGAGATCCCCGCCAACGTAGGTGGAATACGTCACGGTTGGGTCGATCACCAGCTCGCGGCTGTGGTCGTAGGGCCCGAGAGCGAACGCAACCTCGTGAGCACTTTTCACCGTGAAACGAGCTTCTACGGGCTGCCGCGCACCGTTGCTTTCCTGGTAGGCGACCGGACGGTGCATCTTGACGGGGCCCGCAGCGGTCTGTAGAACCAGATCACCGTTGGCATTCAAAGCAACCTTGTCTGCGCCTTCGAATCCGAGAGCGATGGATTTGGCGTCGGCTCCCGCCTGCACCAGATAGTCAAACTCCAACTGCTTGGAGGCGCCGTGGAATACCAAATCGACGCCGGGATAGAGATTCCGGTAGCTGACTCGCCCAAACAGAGGAATGTTTGAGCGCCACTTCGCAGGATCATTACCCAGAAGGTAATTGATCTTCCCGTGCTGAAGATCGGCGGCGGCGAGTTGAGCGGCGGAACTGGC